>CAYJGI010000211.1:333-1535 GCA_964369705.1 uncultured bacterium | reverse complement strand
TTTTCTCTATATCCCATTCAGCGTATCTATGCCGAGGTTTTTGTCGATAATATCCCCTCTCAAAAAGTCCTTCTCAAAAACGGCTTTCAATTAGAGGGCAGAATGAGAAATCACGTCTACAAAAACGGCCGCTTGACCGATTTATTAATTTTTTCTAAGTTGAGGAGTGAGTAGATTCTTTTACCTTCAAAGGGACTCTTTGAAGGTTTTTTTATTTTTCCATGTATTACCGCATTTTTTTGTTATACTTTTCATCTATGTTGTTGTATAATAAAATAAGAACAAATGTTCTATATTGGTAAAGGAAAATAAAAATGCAATCTCCTAAGCGCACCATCTTACATTCAGACTTAAATAATTTTTATGCTACTGTGGCTTGCTTCCATCGCCCGGAGCTCCGTGGTCATCCCGTAGCCGTATGTGGCGACCCCGAGAAAAGGCACGGCATCATTCTATCCAAAAACGAAGAAGCCAAGGCCTACGGCGTAAAGACGGGAGAGCCTCTCTTCATGGCACGGCAAAAATGCCCCTACCTCATTACGGTAGCCCCCGACTTCAGTGAGTATCTTCGCTATGCCCATTTGGTACGCCAAATCTATTATCGCTACACGCCTTATATCGAGCCCTTTGGCATTGACGAAGCGTGGCTCGATGTTACAGGGTGCCCTGCCCACGGTGGTAACGGCAAAAAAATCGCCGACGAACTCCGCCAAGTGATTGAAGAAGAGCTGGGGCTTACCGTGTCCATTGGCGTCAGCTTCAACAAAATCTTTGCAAAACTCGGCTCAGATATGAAAAAACCAAACGCCACTACCGTTCTTTTACCCCATCATATTGAGAATAAGGTCTGGCCCCTTCCCGCAAAGGAGCTTCTTTATGTGGGCCCTGCGACTTTTAAGAAATTAGCGAAGTGCAATATCCTAACCATTGGAGATATTGCCACCGCTTCTCCCCTTTTTTTGAAACAGCATCTCGGTAAATGGGGTCTTATGCTCCATGATTTTGCCACCGGCAAAGAGTCGGCACCGGTGAAGCTCTATGAGGAGCGTCAAGCAGTCAAATCCATCGGTAATTCCACCACAACCCCCAGGGATATTGTAACGGCGGAAGATGCAAGGGTCGTCCTCTATGTCCTCTCAGAATGCGTCGCCGAAAGGCTTCGTAGTGCCATGGTGGAAGGCGGTGTCATTGAAGTTTCCTTC
>CAYJGI010000211.1:0-323 GCA_964369705.1 uncultured bacterium | reverse complement strand
TCCGTGATGTGGATCTTCATTCTGCGGTGAGGCAGAGGCGGATTCCTTTTCAAACGGCCACGTCTCACCATATTTTTGATGTGGTTTATCAACTCTTAGTGGACCACTATGATTTTAAAAAACCACTCCGTAGTCTCGGCGTTCGTGTGGCCGGCTTAAAACAAGAAGAAAAAAACCCCCAACTTTCATTCCTCCCCGAAGAAAACCATCGCCTACGGACCCTTCACTTAGAAAATGCCATTGACAAAATTCGCCATCGTTTTGGCCATACCAGTATCCATCGGGGACTTTATTTAGAGCATCCCGATCTCACCGCCCTGAAT
>CAYJGI010000210.1:0-1592 GCA_964369705.1 uncultured bacterium | reverse complement strand
ACTTATTACTGGCTTTAATCCTAATAATAGTGACTTTCGTCGCTTGTAGTCATACACCTACAACCGGCGATGGAGAAGATCCAAATGACGCTTTAGCGCCAGATGATAACGCTCCCACAGATGATGATCCTACGGCAAATCCCGATGCTTTGGATATTGAGATTCCCGCGGTAGAGACTTTTATGAAAGATGTTTTTTCTGTAGCTTCTACCACCTTTATTGGAGGGCTACGTACACAAAGTGAGTTTTATGCTTTAGCCTCTTTTTTTCCATCCATTCCCGCTTCAAGCAGTATCATCGGCGGATTTAGCGCTTCTCTCCTATCACCGGAAGAATTTGCACCTAAGATTTCTATTGAGTTAACAGAAGCAGAATTTGAGAATTTTGTAAAGCATGAAGGTCAAGCCTATGAAAACCTTAGCCACCAAGCCCTTGTCTACTTTGCTTTATTTGATACGATTGCAAGTGTAGATATTACGGTGATGACATCAAAGAGTGATGGCACTTCAAAAACAAATAAGTATGCATTTGCTAAAGAATGGGCCTATAAAGTGGTAGGTGATAATATTACCGCCTACGGACAAAGTCCCGAAAACCTCACTGCCTTGTGGTACCTTCCCATTACAGAGCCGGGGCCTGAGGTTTATGTACCCAGGGATGTAGACATCCCTTCCAGTGCCCGCATCCTCTCAACGGAAGAACTCACCGAACTGAATAGCTTGTTTTCTGCCAATTATGATACACTCAATAATCAAAACTATAGAGCTTTATTCTTGACTTCTTATTACGACGATCCTTCGGAGATTGATTTAGCACAATTGATTCATTATATCGACCATGAAGCAATGACTGTTTTTGCCCAAGGTGAAGAAGAAGAGTACGAAGCAATCAAAACCCACGCTTATTTTCCAATAGATCCTGTTTTATCCTTAACAGATTTCCTAAGCACAGAGCAACTACTGAACAAAATACCAAAATACGTTGTTGAGGGGCTACTCTTAACGTATATGGGCGTTTCACTTGAGAGCTATGATTATGAAGATACGATTCTTTATAGCGATACGTACAAAACCTTCTACACCGATCCTTATCCCGTGGTGCTGGAAGGATTTCATGGAAATGGCGGTTTTGAAGATGAGCACGGCTACACGACGCTCTATAACGATTCCCACCAGCTGACACTAACTTATAACGAAGCCACTGATGTTTATTACATATACGCTTACAAACCTTACTAAAAGAATGCCCAATCTACAAAACAGGTTGGGCGTTTTTTCTTTCCACCTGTAATGTGTCACATGATGAATCATCCTTTACAGCCATTACACGGTCATTCATCAGCGGAAATATGATAAATCTCCTATAAAAAACAAATAACCCTACCTGATTAAAGCATTTTAACCTGTAAAATGATCTAATCGGATAGGGTAATTCATTATGGTGCGGGCGAAGGGACTTGAACCCCCACGGTCTCCCGCCAGAACCTAAATCTGGTGCGTCTGCCAATTCCGCCACGCCCGCACATATGAAAAATAAATGGTGAGCCATCCGCGACTCGAACGCGGGACACCCTGATTAAAAGTCAGGTGCTC
>CAYJGI010000209.1:0-1604 GCA_964369705.1 uncultured bacterium | reverse complement strand
GATGGAGTATCGTTTTCGATTAAGAGGTAAAAATGAAAAAACCAGAAATCTTAGCGCCGGCAGGCAATTTAGAAAAATGCAAAATGGTACTGGACTTTGGTGCAGACGCCGCATACCTTGGGTTAGAACGGTATGGACTTCGCGCCTATGCCGATAATTTTACCGTAGAAGATTTAAAAGAAGCAGTGGATTACGCCCACCAAAGGGATAAAAAAATATACGTCACCCTCAATATTGTAGCCCATAATGATGATATAGAGCATTTAATAGAAGATATTAAAATCTACGAAAGCCTTAAAGTAGATGCCGTTATTGTGAGTGATCTTGGGGTTTTTCAAACGGTGAGAGAGAACGCACCAACCCTTGACATCCATATCAGCACACAAGCTAATGTTGTGAATTACAAGACGGCGACACTGTGGCATACCCTTGGGGCAAAAAGAGTCATCTTAGGGCGAGAGCTTAGTTTTGAGCAGATTCGTGAGATTCGGGAAAAAACGCCTAAGACTTTAGAATTAGAAGCCTTTATCCACGGCGCCATGTGCATGAGTTATAGTGGCAGATGCCTTCTCAGCAACTATATGACAGGGAGAAACGCCAATCGTGGGGAGTGTGCCCAGCCTTGTAGGTGGAAGTATCACATCATAGAAGAGGGAAGACCCGATGAACCCATCTTTATAGAAGAAAACAGCCGTGGCACTTTTTTTATGAATGCGAAAGATTTATGTATGATGTGGCCTCGATAGCTTAAAAATTGAAGGCCGTATGAAAAGCTACTTTTACGGCGCCATCGTGACGAAGACGTACCGTGAAGCCGTTAATTCCTACATGGAAGATCCAGAAAACTATGTATTAAAAGATGAATGGCTCAGCGACTTAGAGAGCGTGAGTCACAGAATCTACAGTAAGGGTTTTTATTTAGGTAAGCCTGTGGATGGCCAAATCTATACCACAAGCAGTTATATTAAGACCCATGATTTTTCCGCCATTACTTTAGGCTATGAAGAAGGTAGGGTCTACTTAGAACAGCGTAATAAGATTTTTGACGGTGATACGTTAGACCTCATCGGTAAAGATGGTTTTTATCGCCAGATTACTGTGACAGGTCTTAAAGATGAAGAGGGAAAACCCATCGAATCGACACCCCACCCTGAGATGAAGTATAGTTTTCTTTCTGAAGAAGAGATTCCACCTTTTACTTTGGTGCGTAAAAAACGATGAAAAAGCATGCACAAATTATTTGCATTTTTTTGATCATGGCCCTTTTGACGGTCACGGTGATGGCCGGCTGTGCAAGGAGCAATTCTCAAGTGGTGGAGCAAAACAGTTTTCTCTTAGGAACCTTTGTAAGTATCAAAATCTTTAACGAAGTGGATGATGGAGAAGCCATTATACAAGAAGCTTTTCGCTATACCGAAGAACTCGATGACTTACTCAATCCAAGGACTGAGGGAAGCGATCTTTATAAAATCAATGAGAATGCCGGCATCGCACCGGTAACCGTCGACGAAAGAACCTTTACCCTCATTGAAGAGAGCATAGCGCTACAGAAGCAATCGAATAATGCCTTTAATATTCTTTTAGGAAAACAAAGCACCCTATGG
>CAYJGI010000208.1:0-1607 GCA_964369705.1 uncultured bacterium | reverse complement strand
CATCCACTGCAGGATCTACTTTAAAACCCAATTCCTTAATTAAAGTTCCGTTCACTCGAACGGCACCATTAAGAATGAGCTCTTCGCATTTTCGTCTTGATGCGACTCCGGCACGGGCCATGTGTTTTTGTAAGCGCTCTGTCATGCTATTTTAGTTTTACGATGAGTTCTACTTCCACTGCTGTATTCATAGGAAGTTCATTGGCACCTACGGCAGAGCGGGCATGTTGGCCTGCATCTCCAAAAACATTCACCATCAGCTCCGAAGCACCGTTGGCTACTTTAGGTTGATTCGTAAAACCATCGGCACTATTGACGAATACCACCAGTTTGACGATTTGTTCGATGGCATCTAAGGATCCCGCTTCTTCTTTGATGGCGGCAAGGGCATTTAGGGCACAGATTTTCGCTGCTTCATAAGCCGCTTCTTCAGACACGTCCGCTCCTACTTTGCCCGCTAATGATAAGGCGCCGTCCACCATTGGGAGCTGACCTGAGGTATACACAAAATCTCCCGCACGAACGGCAGGTACATAAGCTGCAAGGGGTTTTGATACGGTGGGAAGGGTAAGACCCAGTTGTTGTAAGCGTTGTTCGTAATTCATAAGGATTCTCCTTTAATGATCTTTTGATATTATTATAGCAAGGTTTTGTTCTAAAAGATAGAGGCGGTTATAGTGTGTCTTCGCCTTCTGTATCATCTTCTTTATTTTCTGTTTTATGATCTTCTTCATTGGTTTTCATCCATTCTTCAATGGATACGGTCTCTTCGCTATTTTCTTCAGGCTCAGAAGATTCTAATTGTTTTTTTGGTTTTTCTTCTAAGAGATTTTTTAACATTTCTTCGTTTTCTAAGTGAAAATAATCTAAGAAAAGATTGGTTGTACCGTAGATGGCCGGTTTTCCCGGGACTTCCAGGCGCCCTTTCATTTCTATAAGGTTTTTTTCCAGTAGACTCTGGACAGCACCATCGGTATTAACGCCACGGATTTCTTCGATATGGGCTTTTGTCACCGGCTGTTTAACGGCAATAATCGATAGCGCTTCAAGGGCTGCTTGACTCAATCCATGCCGCTGCCTTGGATAAAGAAGACGCTTAATATAGGGCGCATAAATAGGTTTTGTAAAGAACTTCACGCCATCTTCTGAGGATTTGATCATCAGAGCAGATTGACTTTCGTCATAGTCTTTGACCAATGCTTTTAGCCCTTCTTCTATGTAGTACTTATCCATCTCAATGATTTCAGATAACTTATCTACGGTGACATAGTCGGTAGCCACAAATAAGAGCGCTTCTATGATACGTTTTATTTCTGTCTGTTCCATGTTATTCTCCTTCTTTTACCATAGCTTCTATAAAAAGGGAGCCGAATTGTTCGTCTTGTTTTAGATCTATGTGAGACTGCTTATAGAGATCCAGTAATGACAAAAAGATTAATAAAATCTCTACTTTGGTACGATGATAAATCACTCTTTTAAAATCCATGTAACCGCCGCTCATGGCTAAGTTACTGAGTATAAGCTCTTTGCAGTGCCTGATGCTTTGTTTTGGGGGTGCAAATAGCTTATACTCATTAACTTAGCAATGTGCGGCGGTTACATGGATT
>CAYJGI010000207.1:0-1614 GCA_964369705.1 uncultured bacterium | reverse complement strand
GGTAGTCCCGGAGGCTCCAATACTCTCAAAAGAACTTTCATGTACGCTTTCTGTAATTTCAATTCTATCTGTCAAATCAATCTCCCCATATTGGGTATGATTAAAAACAGAAATAGACCCTACAAAGATGGCAAACCCCGCCGCCACTGCTATGATTTTTTTTAGAGGAATCACTTTTTTTGAAGGAATCTTCCCGGCACTTTCGATTAAATCATCGTCTATTTCGTTGATGGCTCTGTATAACTTATTCATACTATGTACCCTTCCTTTTTAAGATGGGATTGTAGCTTTTGTCGCATTCTTAAAAGTATCACTTTTGTATTGCCTGCGCTAATGCCAAACATCTTGGCGATATCTTCGATTTTGTCATTGTACCAATACCTTCGTACAAAGATATTTCTTGCTCTTTCGTCACTGCTTCGCAAAAACACACTAATGCTTTTAGCCAGTTCTTGCTCCGAAAAACAATCAAATACATCATCGGATCCAATATCCAGTAACTCAGAAAGCGTGGTATCAAAGTGCGTATTTCTTTTGTCTGCTGTGAGGTAGTCATATCGATTCAGTGCCGTGTTTTTTGCGATTCTTCCAATGTAAGGCAAAAATCTCTTTGGTTTTTCCGGTGGGATTTTGTTCCATACGATATGATAAGTGTCATTGACACACTCTTCGCTGTCTTCCTTTTTTCCCAGTACATTCATACAAATAGTAAAAAGATATGCTCCATATTTTTTTGATGTTTCTATAAGAGCCCTTTCGTTTCTGTTTTCAAAAAGCGCTATTATTCTCGTATCTTCCATGGAGCACCTCCTGGGTAGCCAGTTTGTTTATTCAAAAAATATCCCTGTTTGATTATATTCGGCATAATGAATATAGTCGATGGATTCTAATTGCTGAATAATATTATCAACGGGTTTTTCCGTTGTGATAAGATACATCACGGTGTCTGCAGCATCAAAAATCTTATCTACGGCAATCACGCCCAAGGCTTCTAACTCCTGAGAGATTGTACCATCATAGTCTCTGGTAACATTAATAATGATCTCCGTTTCAATGATCATAAAGTCATCGGATGGGTGTTCCCCCGTGTTGTAGCCTGGATCTGCTAAATCACAACTTGTATCAAGGGGCTGATCCGGTAATAGTTCTCCGCCGATGTCTTCTATCCCTTGATTTTTTTGCGTTTCATCGCCTTCTTTGATTTCATTATCAAAATCTTCCGCAGATTTTACATCTACTGTAAAGATGCTCAGCGGGTAAGATTCCATTAATTCACCGGTGTAATAAACCACAACCTCATCACCAATCACAAATTCACTGCTGGATACAGATAAATTCACATTGACTTTATCTCCTGAGGATAGAATATGGGTTTCGCTTTTGTTTGGAATAATGGTTGCTGTGCTCCCTGTGATTTCATCTATCACACCTCTAAAGATGGTCACCGAAGTTCCGTCTGTCACGGAAGAATCCAGTCCTTCACCTTGAAGCCCCTGCTGACTGCAACCGGCTAAAGAAAGTATTAGCACTGTACCTAATACGAAGTAAGTTAGTGTTTTTTTCATTATTTTGTCCTCCATGTGTAGCCTTTTTATTTTATCTTATATCCATACA
>CAYJGI010000206.1:0-1624 GCA_964369705.1 uncultured bacterium | reverse complement strand
AAAGTAGGTCAATTCGACGACCAATTAGAAGAAGCTGTTATTGACGAAATCTACGAGGCAATCAGTGATGTGAGTCGTGACAAGCATCCACCTAAAAAAGAAGTAAAAACCACACAGAAAGCACCTAAATCCTCAGAAGAAAAACAGCCATTAATAGAGCTATCTACACATAAACCAAAAGAAGATACATACCTCAAAGTCTATCAAAGTGATCGCTTAACCAAAGAAAAGACTACGAATCTAAGTAGTGATGATTTATTAGAGCGCATGCGAAATATTCAGTTCTTAGGTCCAAAATATGAGGAGATGGAAGATGTTGATGAGATGGTAGAGTCAACCACACCACCACTTAACAAAAAAACCATTCAAAACCCCCATACCATCACACCGGATATGCTACAAGAAAATCAAGTTAAAATTACAATTAAAAAGAAGAAGAAAAAAAGGAGTAAATGATGATTATAGGACCTCACTTATCTACATCTAAGGGTTATGTCAGTGCAGTAAAAGCGGCCCTTTCTATTGGTGCAAATACCTTTCAGTTTTTTTCCCGTAATCCCAGAGGAAGTGCTCAAAAAGCTTATGACGAAAAAGACGTAAAAGCGGCAGAAGCACTAATCAAAGATCATCACTTCGGACCTATACTGGCCCATGCTCCCTATACACTGAATCCGGCATCCCTTAAAGAGGATGTGAGGGATTTTGCCGCTATGGTATTATCGGGGGATCTCGATTATCTCGAAAAACTACCCTGTAATCTCTACGTATTTCATCCCGGTAGTCATGGTGGTGCAGGAATAGACGTAGGGATCCAAAAAACGGCAGAAATCCTCAACCATGCCATAAAACCCCATCATACGACGACAGTCCTCTTTGAACAAATGAGTGGTAAAGGTACTGAGATCGGAAAGACTTTTGAAGAAATCGCATCCCTTATTGATCACATTGTAGAGAAAGATAAAGTTGGTGTTTGCCTTGATACTTGCCATATATATGCTGCAGGTTATGACATACAAAACGACTTAGATGGTGTTTTGCGCCATTTTGATGAAGTCATTGGTCTGGAATATTTAAAAGCCATCCACTTAAACGATAGTTTAATGGACTTTGAATCTCACAAAGATCGCCATGCAGCCATTGGAGAAGGTGTAATTGGCCTTCAGACCCTGAGAAGGGTTGTGACCCATGAGAAGTTAAAAGATTTACCGTTTTTCTTAGAAACGCCCCACGAAAATATAGCAGAATATGGGCAAGAAATACAATTGTTACAAAACATATAACAGTAATGATAATAATTATTAAAAAAAGCTTGCAATATTGTATTTAATATGTTATAAATAGAATATAGTAACAAAATAATAAATAATTTCCGGAGGTAATAATTGTGGCAAAATATAGTTGCACCGTATGTGGTTATGTAGTAGAAGGTAGTGTTCCTGATGTATGTCCTCAATGCAAACAACCGGCCAATAAGTTTGTTGAAATGGGTGCCGGCAAAAAAGAATATGCTGATCAACACGTTGTAGGTGTTGCAGAAGGCGTTGATCCAGAGATCTTAGAAGGTCTTCGTGCCAACTTTATCGGTGAGTGTACCGAAGTTGGTATGTACTTAGCTATGAGCCGT
>CAYJGI010000205.1:0-1635 GCA_964369705.1 uncultured bacterium | reverse complement strand
AATCCCTTATATTTTGTTCCATCGTATTGCAATGATAGTAGGTAGGTTGGCATGGGTGTTGTCCTTTATAGTTTGGCTTATGATGATGACAGTGATGGGGCGATTTGGTTTTGCAATAAAAGGGTAGTTGGTTTTTGCAACAATAAAGCTTTAGATAACAGCAAGATAGTGTCCGTTCTAATAATGGCGTGATGATGGAGAGGGTAGCACATTCAACTTCTTTTGCGATTTTTTTGCAACACTTTTTGCAACAGCACAATAAGACCTCTTTTTCTGCCGGGCAGCAGATATTTTTCATAAAATCACTCCTTTTTATACTATATCGAATATTCATAAAAAAGTGAAGGTAAAAACGACTTTTTTAGTGTCAAGACCTTGTACTTTTTTTGATTTCTTGATAGACTGTTCACAAGGAATTTTTTAGGAGGATGGCTATGAAAAAGAATGTTTTAGACATATTGACAGAGAGAGGTTATGTGGAGCAATGCACCCACCTCGATGAGGTAAAACAGCTCCTTAACGATGAATCGGTAACTTTTTATATAGGATTTGACCCGACGGCAGACAGTCTTCACGTGGGACATTTTGTTCAGCTGATGGTCATGAAGTATATGCAAGATCACGGCCACCGTCCCGTGGTACTTTTAGGTGGCGGTACAACGATGATCGGCGATCCTTCGGGCAAAACCGATATGCGTAAGATGCTTACAAGAGAAGACATTATGCATAATGCAGAGTGTTTTAAAGTGCAGATGGCTAAGTTTTTGGATTTTGAAGGGGGCAAAACCCTCGTTGTCAATAATGCCGATTGGCTTCAAGAACTCAATTATATTGACTTACTCCGTGAAGTGGGCACCCATTTTTCCGTTAATAGAATGTTGACTGCCGATTGCTACAAGAATCGCATGGCAGGCGATGGCGGACTTACTTTTTTAGAATTCAATTACATGATCATGCAGGCGTATGATTTTTATCACCTTCATAAAACCATTAATTGTAAAATGCAATTTGGCGGTAATGATCAGTGGAGTAATATCATTGCCGGCGTGGAGCTCACCCGTCGCAAGGCCAGAGGACAAGCTTTTGGTCTTACTTTTAAGCTCCTTACGACCAGCGAAGGCAAGAAAATGGGCAAGACAGAATCAGGTGCTCTATGGCTTGATCCCAATAAAACAAGCTCCTATGATTTTTTCCAGTATTGGCGTAATGTGGAAGATGCCGATGTGAAGAATTGTCTTCTTCTCCTTACTTTCTTACCCATGGAAGAAGTGGAAGCTTTGTCGGCTTTGAAGGATCAAGAAATCAATAAAGCAAAAGAAATCTTAGCCTATGAAGTTACAAAACTAATTCACGGTGAAGAAGAAGCAACGAAGGCACTAGAAGCGGCAAGAGCTTTGTTCTCCGGTGGCGGAGATTCGGCCAATATTCCTTATGTGGATTTAAAGAAGGCGGAACTGGGGGAAGAAATGGATATTATTTCTCTCCTGACTTTCTGTGGCCTCATTCAATCAAAGAGTGAAGGCAGAAGACTCATTGATCAAGGCGGTATCACCATCGATGGCGAAAAAGTCCCTTCAATGAACCACAAGGTAAAACCCTGTGATTTTACAGATCAGCAGATCTTAATTCGTAAAG
>CAYJGI010000204.1:0-1636 GCA_964369705.1 uncultured bacterium | reverse complement strand
TCATGAATCAAGAAGTCACGAAGGTAGAAATCACAGACGATATCAAAAAAGTCTACTTTGGCGACAAAGTCGTAGAAGGCAAAGCCGTTATTATTGCCACCGGTGCCAATCACAGGCACTTAGATTGTAAAGGCGAAGAGGAGCTAACGGGTAAAGGCGTTTCTTACTGTGCCACTTGCGATGGTGCTTTCTTTGAAGAGCTCGACATCGCCGTCATCGGCGGTGGAGAGACGGCCCTCATTGAAGCCATCTACCTTACACGCTACGCCGAGAAAGTCTACTTAGTCCACCGCCGTGATGCTTTCCGTGCCGCCAAAATCACAGAAGAAAAAGTAAGAGCCAACGACAAAATCGAATTAGTCTTAGATTCTGTTCCCGATGAGATCGTAGGCGATGAGATTGTAGAAGGCCTCAGAGTTAAGAACGTGAAGACGGGAGATGTGACGGAACTTCCCGTTAACGGTGTTTTTGTTGCCGTCGGTTTTGTGCCGAATACAGAAATCTTTAAAGGTCAAGTAGAGATGAACGAAGGGGGCTACATCATCGCAGGCGATGATACCCTGACGAATATTAAAGGCGTTTTTGCCGCCGGCGACTTAAGAGTAAAGACTCTTCGCCAAGTAGTTACCGCCGTATCCGACGGTGCTACCGCTGCCATGGCAGCGGAAGCTTACATTGAATCTTTAGCATAATACCAGACCCAAAAGGACGACAGAAATGTCGTCCTTTTTTTTGTGGCTCAGATCTTCTTTTGTGATGAAGGCATAAGCCGATGAAAGCTCGATATAATAACAAAGAGGAGGTGACTCAATAAAGATGAAAATGGGCAGAATAAAAGGCGAAGACTGGATACGGGCAAAGACTCTTTTGGTACGGAAAGGAAGTTATAGCCTCACGATGCTTATCATGCTTTTTGTGGTGCTGTCATGGACGGCGGACAGAAGTTTCCCCGTAAGCCACCGAGTAGAAGAAAACCCCTTCGTCATCGTGGCTCTTGACGTGGGGCACGGTGGCTATGATCCGGGAAAAGTCAGTGGAGATCTACTGGAAAAAGACTTGAATCTAACCCTTACGGCAGTTTTTCAAGAAGAACTCTTAAGGGGTGGGTTTTTACCCATTGCACTGCGAACGGAAGATGTGGATTTTGCTGAGGGTAAAGATACGTACCAATCAAAAAAAAGCCAAGACCTAAAGACGCGGGTGGACAAAACGATCTCTATGAATGCCGATCTTTTTTTGAGTATTCATTGCAATGCTTTTAGTGGGGAGAGCAAGGGGTTTCAGACTTTTTATCATCCCATGAGTGAAGAAAGTCAACAACTGGCGGAGATGGTACAACAAAAAGTCGTAGAAGAGGCCGATCCAACGAACCACCGAGTGGCAGAAAAAGGAGAATACTACGTACTGGCAGAAGCGCCTTGTCCCGCCATCACCATAGAAGCCGGATTCTTATCCAGCGAAGTGGACAAAAACCGCTTGCAAGATGAAGCCTACCAAAAATCCCTGGGCATGGGGATTGCAAAAGGAGCCGCCGCCTTTTGGAATGGGTAATAGGAAGTTTTTTGAAAAAACATGACAGTACATAAAAACCATGATATAATAAAGCAAACTATGCATTTGTTATCATTCTCATATA
>CAYJGI010000203.1:313-1716 GCA_964369705.1 uncultured bacterium | reverse complement strand
TTTTCCCCAAGTGTTAATGGAGTAAGGGGCAGAGTCCAAGATGGAACTCAAGCGCTTTTGCGAGCGTTCAACTTCTTTAATGCCTTGTTTTATTTCGCGTAGGTCTTTATTGTACACCATAGCCATATCTTCATCGACATTTTTAATGCGCACCATGATAATTTCTACGGGAAGCTCTTCTCCGTGCTTGGTGAGGTGCATCCATTCAAAGCGCACATAACCTTCGCTAAAAACCTTATTCATATATTCCGCAACTAAGTCTGCGGAGCGTTGGCCGTTGGGTTGATACTCTGGAGAAAGGTTGGCAAAATTTTGAAAATATTCTTCTTTGCTGCTCAACTCAAACAAGCGTAAGGAGGCATCATTACAGTCAAAAAGCTCACCATTCTGAGTCCAGAAATCTACTCCAATGGGTAAGTGCTTAAGCATAAGTTGGATGCGTTCATAGCCCTTTTGACTGTCCTTCATCCCCGTGGTTTTATCGTTAAGATTATGCGTATAGGTAATGATATAGTTTGTATCATTGAGGGTAAGGCGTACAAAACTCATCTTACAGGCAAAGAAACTTCCATCTTGCTTAAGATGTGTCCATTCACTGGTATAAAAACCGTAATCTAGCGCTTTTTTGAGACAGTTACGAGAAAGGACGTAGGAGTGTTCTCCATTGGGTTGGAATTTCGGAGAGTATTTTAAAAAGGAGGATAAATATTCTTGCCTACTTACCCCAAGATTTTTAGGCTTTAACTCATTACAGTCAAGCAATTGAAAATCTTCTGACCACAGAGTGGCCGCCAGTGTGCTCTCATGGATAATTTTTTTGGCTAAATCGTCACAACTTGTAAGTTTTTCAGCTTGTTCTCCCACAATGGTGTGGATGGTTTTAGAAGGCGTAAGATAGGCTACAAAACCTTCTAATTCATCGTTTTTTACACGTAACAAGTCTAAGCTCATGGGCAAAGGGGTGCCGTCTTGTTTCTGATAGACAAATTCAAAACGAAATTTTCCTTCTTGTAAAACTCTATTCATGGCTTCGTATAAAACTTCTTCCGAACTTCTTTCGTCAGGTTGGTACTTAGGGTAAAGTTTTTTACGATTTTTTTGCACTTCGGTAATGTTTTTCATTCCAAAATACGTAAGATAAGCCTTATTGCAATAGATAATCTCCAAGTCACTGGTCCAGTAACTCATGCACTGAGGATTGTTGTCGAGCAATGTGAAAGCTGTTTTTTGAGAAAGAGGGATGGGAAGGGTTTGTGTCTTCATAGCGTTTTGTCCTTTATTTTATTGTACTCCTTCATCATAATTCAATAAAAAATACTATATGTTATACATAAGACACAAGGGAGTAAGAAAAAATACATTTTATTTTTTAAAAATTGTGTTCGTTAGCCATTTATATACTG
>CAYJGI010000203.1:0-303 GCA_964369705.1 uncultured bacterium | reverse complement strand
CAAGCTTTTTTGCCGCTTTCTCCTTTTTTTGCTCTTTCTGCAAAATAACAAGACAACTTCCTGGCATAATGCCCGTGTTGTTATATAAAATTCAATAAAATTAGTATAATAAAAAAAGTGGCGACTGTTTTCGGGGACAGTCGCCACACATCATGGAGTGTATACATTTTTTACAAAAAGCCTAGGCTTTTGCATATATATATCTAGAGGTTTTATTTTTCGGGTATAAAACCTCTAGATTATACTATTTTTTAACGCTTCATATTGATTACCACTTCCAGCATGGTATCCACGGTGGTGATC
>CAYJGI010000202.1:0-1725 GCA_964369705.1 uncultured bacterium | reverse complement strand
GATTTTAGACTATGAGGATATTCTCTATTGGACCTTTGAAAAAGCATCGAGATATCAAGAAAGTACCCTCACCGTGACACCTAAAGATACTTGGGACTACGTCATCGTGAAAGGTATTCCAAAAAGAACTGTACAAAAATACATGGTAGAATTTACGGGGATCGAGGAGATGGCGTAACAGGAGGCCAAAGATTCCTAAAATATTGCTATATCATAAAACATAAAAAAAAGAGGAGCCTCCTCTTTTTTTTATGTTTAGATTGTGATTACAGTACACTGACTTCTTCTGCATCCTCGTCTTGGTACCACACGCCTTCTTGTAATAGCCCCTCTTCTTCAGCATCCAAAAAAGAATCTCCCTCCGTCTCTCCTTTGGTTTTATTTAAAAAAGACCATTTTCTCAGTGGCTGGCTTAAGCTCAGTGTATTGTATTGCTGTTTTTTTGAAGTGGCTTCAACTGTTACGTTGTCATTGTCAAGCTGGCACGCTTCTTCAGAGGCTTCTTTTTCCGATCTAAAGTAATTGTTTTCGATGAGGGGTTTGTAGATTGCGTTATCCGATAAGATGTGGCCTTCTCCATTATTCAAAAATGTGTTTTTAATCATTTGGGCCAGGGCTTTTTTTTCGGTCTTAATGCCAAAGGATTTGTTGTTTTCGAATATGTTCTGTGTGATGTATGCTTCACCATGAACAAGAAGAGCGCCTTTTTGATTTTTTATGAAGCGATTGCGACGAATAGTCCCCATGGCCCAGTCTTCGATTTTTACGGCCACCTCTTCCCCTTGTAAAAAAAGGTTTTCTATTAATTCACCATGGCCTTCAAGTAGGACGGCGGTTCCTCTCACGCTACGGAAGGTATTTCCATCAATGAGGCCATGGGCTTCTTTACCAAGCCAGATCATGATCTCGCCCCCATGGGTAAAAGTAGAATCCAAAATCTTAAAAGCGCCGTCGCCCACAACTTGTACCCCTTCCGATTGAAAGAAAGCCGTGTTTTTAAGGATGGTTTCACTGTTTTCTAAGGAGACAATGCTGTTTTTTTTGATGTGGCTCATGGAGGATTTTTCCATGGTGAGCCTTCCTTCATTCATAATGCCCGTATGCTCACAATCGGCAATGATGGCCTCATCCAGATGGAGCGTTCCTTCTTTACCGTTTTTGATAGCCGTTTGCTGACTGCCTGTGATGTACGCTTCTCTCAGCTCTAAAGTCCCTAAGTTCCATACGCCGGTGTCGTTTTGAATGATTTTTAGTTTTTCACCAACCACCCGTCCCTCCTGTTGATTCATGAGGCCGCATTTTTTGCCGAGAAGCTGTACGTTTTTTAACAATACCCACCCTTTTTTGATAATGAGTGTTTCTTTCAAATGAATGTTTTCTAAGCAGATGCCCCCGGTCTCATCCACGTCTATCATGATTTTTTGAATCATGCAGGTGGGCATGATGCTTTTGATCGTAATACTTTTTTGAATTCGAAGGGTTTCAAAGTAGGAAAGCTCCGCAAGGAGAAGGGTATCTCCCGCTTCTGCCACACGAATGGCTTGTGTTAGCGTTGCAAAATGAGCATCTAGTCCATGTCCCACCACAAAAGTCCTTTGGGACTCTTCAATACGCCTACGATTTATAAAATGAGGCCATTTTAAAAGAATTTTTTTACTGTTCATTAAAATCCTCCTGCCATAAAAAAAAGAAGTAAAATATATCTCATTCTACTTCTTTTGATCG
>CAYJGI010000201.1:0-1769 GCA_964369705.1 uncultured bacterium | reverse complement strand
ATTATGATATGCTCATGGAAGGCGTTGCAACGACCAGTGATGAGCTCCTCGAAAAATACTTAAACGGCGATCCTCTTACAGAAGATGAGATTCGTCAAGGTCTCCGTGTGTCGGTAAAGAGTCGTGAAGTGGTACCGGTCTATGCCGTATCTTCCCTTAAGAATATCGGTACGGTAAAGCTTCTTGATTCTATTGTGAAGCTGGCTCCCGCCGCCGGCAATAAGACGAAGGAAGCCGTCAATGAGAAGAGTGAAGAGCCTGTCACTGTGAAGGCAGAAGATAAGAATTTCACAGCGCAAGTCTTTAAGAGTATTTCAGACCCCTTCGTAGGCAATATCAGTTTATTCAGAGTCTACAGTGGCACCATATCTTCCGATAGCAGTGTCTACAATGCAACGAAGGACACCACAGAAAAAGTCGGTCAGCTCTTTATGATGCAAGGCAAGAAGAATATTCCCGTGCCTGCCCTTAAAGCCGGCGATATCGGCGGTGTGGCAAAACTTCAGCACACCAGAACGGGAGACACCCTCACCGTCAAAGACAATCATGTATTAATCGATGCCATCGAATTCCCAAGCCCCAGCATCAGCATGGCCGTCTTCCCAAAATCAAAGGGCGATGAAGAAAAAATCAGTAGTGGTCTTCAGAGACTTACAGAAGAAGATCCAACTTTCAAAGTAGAACGTGTGGCAGAAACCCACGAGATGATCATCAGCGGTCTTGGCGAGCAACATATTGAGATTGTTTGTGCAAAACTCAAAAGCAAATTCGGTGCCGACGTGGAATTAAAGAATCCTACAGTGCCTTACCGTGAGACCATTCGTAAAAAAATCAGCATCGAAGGCAAACACAAAAAACAGTCCGGTGGCCGTGGACAATATGGTCATGTCTGGATGGAATTTGAGCCTTTATTCGGTAGTGAAGAGCGTTTTGAATTTACTGAGCGTGTTTTCGGTGGTTCTGTACCCCGTCAATACTTCCCAGCGGTAGAAAAAGGTATCCGTGAAGCCATTGAATTCGGTGTTCTTGCCGCATTCCCCGTGGTCAATCTCAAGGCTACACTTTTTGATGGATCTTACCACGATGTAGACTCCTCGGAGATGGCCTTCAAGATAGCAGCACAACAAGCCTTCAAAAAAGGCTTAAAAGAAGCAAGTCCCGTCCTTCTTGAACCCATTATGTCGGTGGACGTGGTGGTACCGGAGAGTTACATGGGCGATATTATGGGTGACATCAATAAGAAGCGGGGTAAGATTATGGGTATGGACGCCATGAGTGGTGGCCTTCAATCAATCAAAGCCCAAGTGCCTCAGTCGGAGATGTTCCGCTATGCCATTGATCTCAGATCCATGACCCAAGGAAGGGGCGCTTTTACATCGGAGTTTGATCACTATGCGGAAGTTCCTCAGATGATTGCCGATAAAGTCATTGCCGATCGCCAGAAGCACTTAAGACACGAAGACGAAGATTAACAAATAAAAACGAAAAGAGTTGCAACTTATTGCAACTCTTTTTTATATTATTTTATTGATAAATTTATTATATGATGATATAATAAAAAACAAAAATTTATTAAAAAAAGGAGAAACAAATTGGGAAAAAACCAACATGTGGTGCCTAACAAAGGAAATGGATGGGTAGTAAAAGGTGCAGGAAATTCAAAAGCTACTAAAAGGACCGAGACGCAAGGTGAAGCAATTGATTATGCAAAAAAAATAGCTATGAATCAGAAATCAGAACTAGTCATTCATGGTAAAGATGGTGCAATC
>CAYJGI010000200.1:0-1771 GCA_964369705.1 uncultured bacterium | reverse complement strand
TCCCAGGTTATACCCATATTGGGATTGGGATTGTAGATGGCGGTCCCTACGGAACGATGTTTACCCAGATGTTTATTGAAAAATAAAAAAACAAATCAGATAGATAGAACGTCTTATCTGAGCAAAAACAAAGAAAAGCACCGAAGATTTTTTTCGGTGCTTTTTGCCTGTATGTCTTTTCATGCTCTTAATAGCCAGCTCCATAGGCGCTCTGTGACGCTCAGGGGAAGCACTTCTCATCATGGCAACAGGGGAATTGAAAAAAACTTGATTTTTATAAAACCCTGTAGTATAATAAAGACCTGTGAAAGCACGGAGAGGTGTCCGAGAGGTCGATGGTGCAACATTGGAAATGTTGTGTAGGGCAACCTACCGTGGGTTCGAATCCCACCCTCTCCGCCAGCAATAAGACGTTGCATAAGGCGTCCACACTAAGGAATTACTTAGGGGATGAATCTCTGCCCCTGCGACGAAAATATCCCAATTGGTCACACAAGACATGAAACATGAAACACCCATGGGAAATATCGCCCATCAAGACTGCTTCAAGGGGATCAATCGTGTAGAATCTACGATATTGAGTTTTTAGCACCACCGGGCCTGCGCAATAAAAATCGGTGAACCCTGTCAGGTGCGGAAGCAAGCAGCAGTAAGTCGAAACTTTTATGTGACGTCAGAAAACCCGATGGTGCTAAAAGCTCAATAACACTTAACAATTACTCCTTTTGGTAATTGTTTTTTATTTTACCAAAAAAAATAAATTGAATTATGATCCATTGTAGTTTATGATGAAGGTATAGATAAAGGAGTGCCTATGTTCTTACTCAATCCAAAACAAAGACATTATTTAAAAACTTATATAGAAAACGTCTTTCCCCAAACGAAAAACAAAAACCCTAAAGACAATTACATGACGCTGTCGGTACAGACCAATGCCCACAGCGAAGATGTGTTGCATTTTTTGATTCGGGGAGATGATCATTACTTAGAGAACATTCTTTTTGCCGAAGAAGAGGAGATGGACATGCTCATAAGACGACATGAATCGCCTATGGGTCTTATTCAGATGGAGATTGAATTCGTCTACAATAACCACCGTTTCTTTACCCTCCTCGATGAAAATGAAGTGGGTTTACAAGAACAAGTCTTGGATATACTAGACAATAGTACAGAAATCCACGTCTTAGTCACCAATCAAAAAGAAGAAATTGTAAAAACCTTTATTATCTTCTGGGATCACGAGAATGTGACGGGAGATGATTTTGGCGATGAGGATGGGTTTTATACGCCGTCCATACTCCATTAATGCATAGTGGCACGAAAAAGACGTCTAAACTCGCCTTTTTCGTGCTTTTTTTTAAAAATAATTCCATAAGCGAGGTGTAAATCAGTATGGTAGAATGGGGTGTTTTTGATGTGCTGGGGCCTATTATGGTTGGACCCAGTAGTTCTCATACAGCGGGGGCAGTGCGCCTCGGTAATTTGGCAAGACAAGTGGCCGGCGGTGATATCTTGTACGTGGATATTACCCTTTTTGGGTCTTTTCGGGATACGTACAAGGGCCATGGAAGTGACAGAGCCTTAGTAGGTGGCCTCATGGGGTATGCCGTCGATGATAAGAGGATCAAAAATGCCTTAGAGGACTGCCCCTTTCGATACCACTTTATCCTATCCGACGAAGAAAAAGATCACCCCAATACGGTGCGCTTCGATATCTTAAAAAACGGTGGAGAAAGTGCGGGTTTTGAAGGGATTTCCCTTGGCGGAAGCG
>CAYJGI010000199.1:0-1812 GCA_964369705.1 uncultured bacterium | reverse complement strand
CTAAGGGGTAGAGAGTCTCACTCAAAAAAGGGATCCCCAGTTGCTCTCCTAAGACTTTCAGAATCATACCGACGAGTAAGGTCGAGAAAAGACCGTAAGCCATATACGTTAGTACTTTTACGCCGTAGACTTTGAGGGATATTTCGATTCCTTTTCTTTTTAAAAAAGTTTTTACGTTACCCATTTTTTCTCCTTAATTTTTCTAGGCTAGGATATAGCCAATGTATTATAAAAGTCGTCATCACAATGGTGATTCCCGTAATCAATATTCGAGAAGGTAATAGTGCTAAGTATCCTTGCCCCGTTAAGTAGCTGAGCCAGAGAAGTCCCAGTAACAGGTCTAAGATTCCCGATACAAAGGCAAAAATAAAACATTGTATCCACGAAGGTTTTTCCTTCTTAAAGGGTGGATAAAGCCCCGCCAACAAGCCTACCAATAGGCTATTTAATACATATCCCGCAAAAAAAGCTCCCCCCGATGGATATAACAGCGCCATAAGGATATCGCTGATCCCCGCAAGGATTCCGCCCCATAAGGCACCGAACAAAATTCCTCCCATTACAAAAGCTAGGGGTACCAGGGTAAACCGACCAATAGGTGTATAGTAGGTAAATAGCTTAAGCACGAAGGCTATGGCAATTAGGATGCCCATTTGAGCTACGGTTCTTACACTTAATTTCTTTGCTAACATGAAAAAAATCTCCTCCCATCATAAATTGTCACGGGAAAAAGACGTTTTGTGCCCGTGACAGCGGACGCAGTTTGATATCGCAGCAACGTGCTTTCCCTCGAAGACAACTTCCCATTCTTTCGAGTCTTAACGCATCAAACCTACTCTGTCTTAGTACATCTATGATAAAACTTGCGTTTTATTTTTTATTTAACAGCCTAAGGGCCTGTTCTGCCAGTAAATCCACTTCCAGTTGTACGAACAAAAATCCACGAAATACCATAACAAGGTATAGCAAGATACTACTTACCGATATCATGATGTAATAGAAATATTCTCCAAGTTGAAAAGGGTCTAAGTAAGTAAAGTACGCTACACCCCCTAAAATCCCCGCACAAAGCAAATTGGGTATGAGCCACTCGATCCACTTCTTCTGCATAAAGCTGAGGGTATACACCACCATGGCAAAACCACCCAGGGGTTTTAAATAGGCCACTTCCGGTAAGACATTGAGGGCGACAGTGAGCATAATGACAGCGGCATAAACCACGCCAATCCCGAGACTATTGGCAAACAAGAAGGTTATAGCCAATGTAATCATCAAAAAGTAGAAAAAAACATTCGCCGTCTTAAGGATCAATACGGCGGTATCTCGCTTGCGCTGGTTTTTTGGTACTTTTTTTTGAAGTATGGTCCATCGAATGATCACAAGGGATAGGGCTACCGTCACAAGGAGCAACAGGTAGACGCCTAAAGCACCCAAAAAAGTCGATGTATCTAATGTCTGTAGGGCAATACTGGCAAATATATCACCAATGGTCACCACAACACAGAAGAGAATCAGCGATCTAACATTCAAAAAGCCACGCAAAAAAGTATCTCTTAGTGCGCTCCTATATTGTTGTATGGTTTTTTTCATCGTTCATCCTCCTCCCCTACTATACACGATTTTTTTTATATATTCAATACTGAAATAACATTCTTTTATGCTGAATTTTTACCCATATAGACGCTTATTTTATAAAAAAGCTTGACAGGTTACGTCCAATTCTCTATAATAGCTTTTGTAACAATTTTCATTTATTTGTGGGGGTATAGCTCAGCTGGGAGAGCGCTTGAATGGCATTCAAGAGGTCAGCGG
>CAYJGI010000198.1:0-1814 GCA_964369705.1 uncultured bacterium | reverse complement strand
TAACGGGAGATCAAATGGTGGTAGGCCAACCAATGTTCGACATGACGAAATTTATTTTAGATCGTTTAAAGGGCGACCTTGATATCGAGATGGTGGGTTTTGATGACATGGCAGAATTTGATAAGGCTGAAGAAGCGGCAAAGGCCGTAGCGGCAGATCCATCCATCTTAGCCGTCATGCAAAAAAACAGTGATTGTCTCTTAGCCGGAGCTCCTTATTATGAGGGTGCAGGACTTCCTTTTTGTACCGGTAGCGGTACCAATTTTGAATTAGGACAAAAAGGTTTTAAAGGCTTCAGACGTTTTTGTGGTCACGACATGGTACAGGCCCGCATTCCCGTTAAGTTTGCCATGGAAGATTTGGGTATGACTCGCTTTGTGGCCCTTCACGATAAGACGACTTACGGTGAGCCCCTGGCAGAAGAATTTGCAAACTACGTAAAAAAGCAAGGTGGCACCATTACCGACTTCATCGAAATCCCCGTAGGAACAAAAGACTATACAGCCATCGTCAACCAAATCAAAAACAGCGGTGCCGATGCTGTCTTTATGGCACTTACCGAGATTGAAGGCTCCTTAACGGCTACGGCTTTATACGAAAGCGGTGTCGATATTGTGAAATTCGCTCCCGATGCGAACCCCAGTAAATTCACGGAGATGAGCGTACCCGGTGCCATGGAAAACGCTTACATCACCTATGCGGGAACAGCGATCACAGAAGGCAGTCAGCCCTATGAAGTGCTCAAAGACTTTATCAACGACTATCCCGAGATTCCCGTCTTCAGCGCAGAGCTTTACGACATCCTTCAATTATTAATAAAAGCCATTCAACTTCAAGAGAATCCATCTAGGGAAGGTATGGTGGATGCTTTAAGTAAGGTAGAAGCCTTTGAAGGTTTAACGGGAGAAGTATCCTTCAATGGTTTTGGCGAGAAGAAGTCGGCGGCTATTACCCTTTGGAAAATCAAAGGAAACGGCATGGATTTAGTGGGATCATACATCGGCAGCGATGTGGATTTTGAATAACCCTATATAATAAGGAACAACATCACATCAATTATACAAAAACCATCACCATATCATCAAAAAGCCTGTAGAGGCTTTTTGATTGTCTAGGAGGATAAAAGAATGTTCAAATCAGATATTGAAATTGCGCAAAGCGCCACGATGAAACCCATTAAAGAGATCTTAGAGGACTTAAACATCTCGGAAGATCGTTATGAGTTTTATGGTAAATATAAAGCAAAGATTGATTACAACTTACTGAGTGACCTGAGTGATAGAGAAGATGGTAAACTCATCTTAGTGACGGCCATCAATCCTACAGCAGCGGGCGAAGGGAAGACGACCACAAGCATTGGCCTTGGAGATGCACTTAATCTCATTGGCAAGAAGACGGTGATTGCTTTAAGGGAGCCGTCTTTAGGGCCGGTCTTTGGCGTGAAGGGTGGAGCTGCCGGCGGCGGTTATGCCCAAGTAGTACCCATGGAAGACATCAATCTTCATTTTACGGGAGATTTCCATGCCATTGGCGCCGCCAACAACTTGCTTGCCGCAATGCTGGATAATCATATCTATCAAGGAAATGCCCTGGGGATTGATACCCGTCGCATTACGTGGAAGCGTGTCATGGACATGAATGATCGCCAGCTCAGAAGCATCGTAAATGGCTTAAGTGGCAAAATCAATGGCGTACCCCGTGAAGATGGTTTTGACATTACTGTGGCCAGCGAAGTTATGGCCATATTCTGCTTAGCCAAAGACTTAGAAGACCTAAAAAATCGCTTGGCAAAAATCATTGTAGGCTATACTTAC
>CAYJGI010000197.1:316-1881 GCA_964369705.1 uncultured bacterium | reverse complement strand
CAAGCGGTGATACATTTTCCGCAGGCTACACACTTGTCATCATCAACTTTAGCAATACCGTTTTCTGTGATTTTAATGGCATCAAAAGCACAGACTCTTACACAAGTTCCAAGACCGATACAGCCATACTTACAAGACTTTGGACCGCCGGCAAAGGTAGATGCCGATAGACAGTCATTAAGGCCTGCATAATCAAAGTTGTCTTTGCACTGCTCTTTACCACCTAGGCAAAGGGCACGGGCCACTTGTCTTACCTTCGGGAACTCAACGGTAGCGCCCATGATTTCGCCGATTCGCGCTGCAACTTCCGCACCACCTACGGTACAAACGTGCATTGGGGCTCCTTCGTTCACGACGGCGGCGGCATAAGTGGTACAACCGGGATATCCGCAACCACCACAGTTGGCACCGGGTAAACACTCGTTAATGAGATCGATTCTTTCATCTTGTTCTACTGCTAGTTTTTTGCTGGCGATGGCAAGACCGATACTTAACACAAGACCCAATCCCGCCATAAAGATAAACGCCATATATTGTTGTAAAAATTCCATACTACACGCTCCTTACATGGGAATTAGGCCTGAGAAGCCTAAAAACGCCATTGAAATAGTTGCCGCAGCAATCAGTACGATAGCCATTCCCTGGAAAGGTGCGGGGAATACCGGCCAAAATACTGATGGCCATGGTAAAACCAATACCGGCGCCAAGGCCAAAAACAATAGAGGCGATAAAGCTCAACTCTTGTTGTACTAAGAGTAAAGCAAGGCCTAAGATGGCACAGTTAGTTGTAATCAGCGGTAAGAAAATACCTAAAGCTTGATATAGTGCAGGACTGGTTTTCTTAATAAACATCTCAACCAATTGCACGAGGGATGCAATGATCAGAATAAAAGAAATATTGGTGAGATAAGTGAGGTTGTATTCAACTAATATAAAATGATTGACCGCCCAAGAAATCACGGAAGTTAATGTGAGTACGAAGGTCGTCGCCATTCCCATAGAGAAAGCAACATCAATCTTCTTAGATACCCCTAAGAAAGGACAAATGCCTAAAAAACGAGATAACACAAAGTTGTTTACAAGTACGGCAGATAAAAATAATAATACTAATTCGGTAATCGTTGACATTGTGAATTCTCCTTTCTAGACTTCTTCTTTTTTCTTTGATTTCATTACATTAAATACAACTAAAATGAGTGCTAACGTAAGGAAGGCACCGGGGGGAAGTACAAAAATCGTCATCGGTGTGAAGTTCGTAAATACGGTCATACCGAAGAAAGTTCCCATCCCTAAAAACTCACGGATTATACCAAGTAGTGTCAGGGCAATGGTAAAACCAATTCCCATACCAACGGCATCCACAATGGAGGCGCCGACGCTGTTCTTACTGGCAAAAGACTCTGCTCTTGCGAGGATTAAGCAGTTAACGACAATCAGTGGGATAAAGATACCGAGAATGGCGTGCATCTCCGGTAAAAATGCGTTAAGGACTAAATCGACAATGGTAACGAAAGTAGCTACAACGACGATATAGCAAGGAATACGTACTTTATCGGGAATGAGAT
>CAYJGI010000197.1:0-268 GCA_964369705.1 uncultured bacterium | reverse complement strand
CTGTGGAAAAAAAGGGTTTTCGCGTGTTTTAACTTTGATTATAATCTTAGATTTTTTTTTCATTTTGTTTGACCTCCTTCGTTAGAGGTTTCTACATAGAGGGGAATAATTTGTTCCATAGCGCTTCTTAAGCCATTGGCTACGGCTCTACTGCTCACCGTTGCACCGGTGATACCCGATACGTCGTTACCGATTTCGTAGGCATCGTAGGCGTTTTTGTTATTAAATTGCTCTAAGAAGAAGCTCTCTGTAATTCTTGCACCTAGAC
>CAYJGI010000196.1:0-1908 GCA_964369705.1 uncultured bacterium | reverse complement strand
TTACGGTTTTCATTGAATACGGCTTAAGCTGAAGTGGTTCTGCTGCCATCGTTACTAAAGAAATCTTGAACGAATATTTTGGTTTTAATACTTCGGTGAGTGTGGTAGGACCCACCACCGGTAACTAATAGAGAAAGGTGATATTATGGGACAAGTTATTGTAATTACCTCCGGTAAAGGAGGCGTCGGAAAGACCACTTGTACAGCCAATATCGGTGCAGGCCTTGCCCTCATGGGCAAAAAAGTTTGTGTAGTGGATGGCGATATGGGTCTTAGGAATTTAGACTTACTCTTAGGGCTAGAAAACCAAATCGGATACGATATTGTAGACATCAAAGAAGAAAAAGCCAGCGTCAAAGAAGCCCTTGTCACGTCTCCCCATATTAAGAACCTAAGCTTACTGCCCACTTCTCAAACAAAAAACAAAGAGACTATGGACGAAGCCACCATGGTGCGCATCACGTATCAGCTGGAAGAAGCCTTTGATTATGTATTGATTGACTCTCCCGCAGGGATAGAAGGCGGTTTTAGGTGTGCACTGGCCGGTGCCCATCAATGCATTATCGTGGTAACGCCGGAAGTGGCGTCCATTAGAGATGCCGATCGCATTGCCAAGATCTTATTCAGCAGTGGAATCAAAAACCCCAGCATTATTGTGAATCGCATGAGGACTTCATTGGTAGAAAAAAAAGAAATGCTCAGTATCCATGATATACAGGAGATACTGCCTTTTGATATCATCGGTGTCATTGAAGAAGATGAAGAAATTGTTATGAGCACCAATCGAGGAGTTCCCATTGTGAGCGATCGTCTGTCTATTGTAGGCGAGTCCTTCCGTGATATTGTAAAACGAATTTTAGGAACGCCCATTCCTTATAAAAAAGTCAAAACGCCGGAGAAAAAAAGCTTTTGGAAACGTTTATTCCGTGGATAAATCAATCCATCCAGATATACACCGATAATACGCTCCAAGCTATTCCCGTGACAATGAATAACGATGAAAAAAAGTAAAGGAATCATCATGGCTAAGCCAAAAACAAGAACAAATATCTTCGCCAAAACCGACAAGAGCTGGTATACACGAATCGATTGGCCACTACTTATCTTAGTGACTATTATTGTGATGATCAGTCTTGTCTTTATCAGTAGTGCCGTCCATGCCACCAGTGAAGAGGGAAGTTTTTACTATGCCCAAAGGCAGGCTATTTTCTTTATTGGAGGCCTCTTTATCATGGCCATTGTTATTATGATACCCTATGAATTTATAGGTCAGTACTATAAAATCATTTATGGTCTCACCATTGTAGCCCTACTACTTGTCAAAACACCTTTAGGCGTTGATCGTATGGGTGCAACAAGGTGGCTTGATATTGGCATTGGGACACTGCAACCCTCTGAGATTGCAAAGATTGCGATTATTATTACTTTTGCAAAATTCTTATCCACCAGAAGCAACTTAAAAGATTGGAAACAGCTTCTTCTTGCCATCTTACATATGGCCATTCCCGTAGCGCTTATTGCCTCACAGCCTGACCTTGGAACATCCCTTGTATTTGTGGGCTTTTGTGCTGCGATGATTTTTGTTGCCGGAATTGATTTTCGCTATATTATTGGAACAGCCCTGGCAGGGCTTGTCAGTATCCCCATCGTGTGGACTTTTTTTCTCAGGGATTATCAAAAAACCCGTATTCTTAATTTTTTGAATCCTGAACAAGATATTACAGGAAGTGGCTATCAAGTCTATCAATCTAAAATCAGCATTGGCTCCGGACGACTTTTTGGTAAAGGTCTCTTTGAAGGCAAGCAAAATCTCTACGGATTCATACCGGAGCGCCATACCGATTTTATCTTTACGGTGGTGTGCGAAGAAGTGGGTTTTGTCGGTGCTATGGTACTATTATTATTGTA
>CAYJGI010000195.1:0-1909 GCA_964369705.1 uncultured bacterium | reverse complement strand
TTTTATAGAGGGCGGCCTTCATATTGATTCTCATGAGAGGACTCCCGACGATTTTTATCGTCTAATTGCAAGCTCAAAGGAGATGCCGACGACGTCTCAAATTACCGCCACCACCTTTGAGGAGTGTTTTCAAAAGATGATTGACGAAGGCGATGAGATTATTTACCTTTGCTTTAGCTCTGAGATGAGCGGTACTTATAATTCTTGTAGGCTTGCCCTTGAAACGCTTAATACCGATAAAGTCAGCTTGATTGATACCTTAAGCGCCTCTGTAGGCGGTGGATCCATGTGCCTTGTAGCGGGAAGAATGGCAAAAGAAGGAAAAAGCAGAGAAGAAATCGTGAAAGTCGTAGATAAGATGGTTCAGTGCAATAAAGTGGTATTCACTGTTTCTACTTTGGATTATCTCAAGAAAGGCGGAAGGCTCAGCAGTACGGAAGCCTTCTTTGGCACGGTCCTTAACATTAAGCCGATTCTCATGGTACAAGATGGTAAGATACTACCTTACGAAAAAGGCCGTGGCACACAAAAAACAATCATGCGTATGCTTGAGATTGTGGATGAGCAGCTTAATGGATTTGTAAGTCCCATCATCGGTGTAGCCCACTCGGCATCCCACGCCCTTGCAGAGCAAGTAGCGGAAGAACTGAGAAAACGCTACCCCACATCGGAAGTCTTTATTGGTCAAATCGGTGGCGGTGTAGGCTCTCACGTAGGTGCCGGTGTCATTGGCGTATCCGTCTTTACGGAAGACTACAGGTAGCGATTACAATGAATATCGTATTGCTGGAGCCGGAAATCCCGCAAAACACAGGCAACATCGGGCGAACCTGCCTACTGACAAAAACCACTCTCCACTTAATAGAGCCCCTTGGTTTTGACGTGGATGATAAGACTTTAAAGAGGGCGGGCCTTGATTATTGGCCCCTCCTTTCCGTAAAATACTATAAAAACTGGCAAGATTTTGAAGAACAGAACAAAGGTGGCCGATTCTTTTTTGCCACGACGAAGACTACAAAAAACTATTCTGACATAGCTTTTATGAAAGATGATTTTATTGTTTTTGGTCGTGAGAGCAAGGGACTTCCGGAATCACTCCTTGAGTCCCACAAAGATACGTGTATCAGAATCCCCATGATCGATATGGGACGCTCCCTTAATCTATCTAATGCAGTGAATATCGTGCTTTATGAGGCGTTGAGACAGTGTGGATTTGACGGACTATTATAAGTTTTTTTTATCAAAAACGTGAAATGTCATTTTGCAATATTAAGCTATAAGCAAGGTATAACAAGGAGAAAGAGGTTTTGTACGTTAGAGATCTTTTTCTTTTTTTGTGCGACTTGGTATAGTAATTTCTTATGACTTGTAGTATAATAGATAAGGATAAAAATCCAAAAAAAAATCAAAAGCGTTACACAATATAAACCCACAATAATAAGAGAGGGATCATATGGCAAAAGTAATTTTCTTTGAAGACCGTTGCAAAGGGTGTGAGCTTTGCACGACATCATGTCCTAAAGGGATTGTCAAGATGAGAGTAGATAAACTCAACATCAAAGGATACAATCCCGCAGGCGTAGACGAAATGGAAAAATGTATCGGGTGTGGCTTTTGTGCCACCATGTGCCCCGATTGCGCAATCGAGGTAGAAAGGTAGGGATGAATATGTCAAAAAAAGTATTAATGAAAGGCAACGAAGTCATCGGTGCCGCTGCGATTAAAGCAGGTTGTACCCATTATTTTGGCTATCCCATTACGCCACAGACGGAGATTGCCCATTACATGGCAGAAAACATGCCAAAGTTAGGCCGTACCTTTGTACAGGCAGAATCAGAGATCGCAGCCATCAACATGGTATATGGAGCAGCCGGTGCCGGTGCCCGTACCACGACCAGTAGCAGTAGCC
>CAYJGI010000194.1:0-1917 GCA_964369705.1 uncultured bacterium | reverse complement strand
AAGTCATACCCTGTGTATTCCTTGACTGCATCAATCATCGTCAGGCGCTTAAAGGGTGATCCTAAATCCACCATATGTTCGCCATAAGGAATCGTCGTGTTTTCGTTGACTTCCTTACACATATAGCGTAGGGCATCTTCTGTGAGGTTCATCATATCTATATAGTCGGCATAGGCTTCATACAGCTCAATTAAGGTGAACTCCGGATTATGCTTAATGGAAATCCCTTCGTTGCGGAAGTTCTTGCCGATTTCGTATACTTTTTCAAAACCGCCTACAATGAGCTTTTTGAGATAAAGCTCTGTCGCGATTCTTAAATATAACGGCATATCAAGGGTATTATGATGGGTCGTAAAGGGTCTTGCATTGGCGCCACCTAAGATGGGATGGAGTGTCGGTGTCTCTACTTCTAAAAAACCTCTGTCATCTAAAAAGCGGCGAAGAGCCGAAATAATGCGGCTACGCTTTACAAAAGTCTCTCTCACATCTTCATTCATAATAAGGTCAATATAGCGCTGTCTATAGCGAGTATCTTCATCCTTCAGGCCGTGATACTTCTCGGGAAGAACTGCAATACTCTTATTAAGAACGGTGAAAGAATCGGTCTTGATTGAGATTTCACCCTTTTGTGTCTTAAAAACCGTACCGGTTACGCCAATAATATCGCCGACTTCCACTAAATCGAAGATACTGTAGGCTTCTTCCCCTACTTTATCGAGGCGTGTGTAGATTTGAATATTACCACGAAGGTCTCTAATATTACCAAAGGAAGCTTTGCCTTGGCCTCTTTTAGCCATAAGGCGTCCCGCTACCGTAACGGTAGCACCTTCTAAGGCTTCAAAGTTCGTTGTGATATCGGTGGTGTAGTGGGTTCTTTCGAACTTTTCGCCGTAGGGATTTACGCCTCTGTCTTGCATTTCTTTGAGTTTTGTTTTACGGACGATAATTTGCTCTTGCTCCGTGGGGAGGTTGTTTTGATCGATTGACATGGCGTGCTCCTAATCTATGGAAATCTCTAATACTTTAAGTTTTAATGCATTACCGTTGGGTAATTTAATCTCTACTTCATCGCCTACCGCTTTACCGGATAGACCGCCTCCTACAGGAGATTGTGTGGAGATTTTGCGATTGATGGGATCTGTTTCGTTGACGCCTACAATGGAATAAGAAGTCTCTTGCTTGGTATCTAAGTTCATCACTTTGACGGTACAACCGACGCTGACCTTATCGGATACCACATCGCCATCTTCAATGACGGTGGCGGTGCGAATCATGTTCTCCAGCTGTGCAATGCGTCCTTCTAAAAAACCCTGCTCGTCTTTGGCAGATTCGTACTCGGAGTTCTCTTTAAGGTCTCCAAGGTCTTTAGCTACTTGGATGCGCTCTGCGATTTCTTTTCTTTTTTCTGTTTTTAAGATATTGAGTTCTTCTTTGATTTTTTCCAGTCCTTGGCGGGTCAGAATCACTTCTTGTGATTGATTGTTTTCCATCCTTTTACTCTCCTTTTGGGTGTCTATGTAAATGGCGTTTTTTTGGTGTTGATAATTTATATATTATACGCACTATAAGAACTTCTGTCAAGTTCTTCCTCTGTAATCTCATCAATAAGAGCCACCATGTCTTGGTAATTCGTAATGCCGTTGACTCTTACCCTATATAAAGTACTATTATGAAAACCCTTCGTATACCATGCAATATATTTTCGCATTTGTTTAATAATGATCCACTCTTCATCTTCTTCCATAAAGTAATCAAGATGGCATCTTGCAAAATCCATCTTCTCCTTTGCCGTCTTAGGAAGTACCTCTTCGCCGTTTAAATAAGACATGGTGTCTGCCGTAACAAAAGGGTTATGTTCTAAGGCTCTTCCGATCATTACGCCATCGACGCCCGTTTCTCTTATCATTCTCTCGGCAT
>CAYJGI010000193.1:0-1961 GCA_964369705.1 uncultured bacterium | reverse complement strand
TGGTGAGCCATCCGCGACTCGAACGCGGGACACCCTGATTAAAAGTCAGGTGCTCTACCGACTGAGCTAATGGCCCTTTAGCTGTCACATTTTCTAATTATAGTGGCAAAAGGGCAACTTGTCAATCATTTTTTTCTATTTGCAGTTTGTGTTGGTACCATAAGTCTAATAAGACGTCGAGTTCTTGGCTAATGGCCACAACTTTTGGATCAACTAAAGAATATTGAAGAGATGCTTCGATGAGCACTTTTCTTTTTTCTTCAATCTGCTCCGTCAATCTTTGAAGCTTAAGCATTCTTTATCACACCTTTTTTTAAAAAAGTTCTTCTGTAATCACGGCCTCATGTCTCTTCGGTCCAAAAGATAGAAAAGTAATCGGTGCGCCTACTAACTGAGAAACTCTTTGAATATATTTTTGGCAGTTTACGGGAAGGTCTTCAAAGGTTTTTACGTTTTCAAAGTTATTTTCCCAGCCATCTAATTCTTCGTAAATGGGTTCGACTCTACCTAAGGTCTTAAGGGACGATGGTACATAGTCAATGATTTCCCCATCTAATTTATAACCGACACAAATCTTTACACGGTCAAACTCACTCAAAGTATCTAAGTGGTTCATGGCAATGTGGGTCATACCATTAAGCATGACGGAGTATTTTAAGATCACCGTATCCAGCCATCCACAACGGCGAGGTCTGCCGGTAGTGGTGCCAAATTCATTGCCACGAATACGAATGCGGTCACCGATCTCATCGAGCAGTTCCGTTGGGAAGGGGCCTGAGCCCACCCTTGTGGTGTAGGCCTTAACGACACCCATGACACGGTCAATATAAGTCGGTGCAATACCGGTACCCATGGATACGCCACTGGCGCCGGGATGGGAGCTTGTTACATAGGGATACGTACCGTGATCCACATCAAGGAGCACGCCCTGTGCGCCTTCAAGGAGGATGTTTTCGTCCTTTTGTAAGGCTTTAAAGAGTAGGTCCTCTGTATTCTTCACGTAAGGTCTTAGCATCTCGGCAAAAGATAAGTATTCTTCAATGATTTCTTTAGAAGATAATGGCTCTCCGCCGTAGATTTTGGTAATGATTTCGTTTTTGGTGGCGATGTTTTTTTCTGCTTTTTCTCTAAATGCGTCTTCATCCATTAAGTCGGAGATACGAATGCCGATTCTTTCGCACTTATCCATGTAGCAAGGACCGATGCCTTTTTTGGTGGTGCCGATGTTGCTATCGCCTAGGCGTTCTTCATTCATGGCATCGATGATTTTATGATAAGGCATGATCACATGGGCTCTCTCACTGATGATTAACCCTTCTGGATCCACGCCTTCTTTTTTTAGGTAGGTGAGTTCCTCTAATAGATGCTTTGGATCTACTACGACGCCACTTCCGATGACGGAGTGCTTGTCGTTATGGATAATCCCTGAAGGAACTAAGTGAAGCTTGTATTTTTTTTGATCGACTTCTACAGTGTGACCTGCATTGTTGCCCCCTTGATAACGTACGACATATTGGGCTTTTTCCGCTAAAAAATCCGTAACACGGCCCTTACCCTCGTCTCCCCATTGAGCGCCTACAATGACTACAGTTGACATTTTAATAAATCTCCTTCTAAGGTTGTGGCAAAAAACATCCCCAACAACCTTTTTTCTTTATTTTTTTCAGATAAATAAAGCAATCAATGTAAATTATATCAAATAGCAATTACAATTACAAGCTACCTTCTATTGTAGTTATTGATACAACTATTAGTAGCGCCTCTCTAAATTGCCAAACTTCGTATACTTACCCAGCCACGTAAGCTCTAAATCCCCCACAGAACCATTACGATGTTTTGCCACGATGAGATCTGCAATGTTTTGCCTTTCTGTCTCGGGATTATAATACTCCTCACGGAACACAAACAAAATGATGTCTGAGTCTTGCTCCTGACTTCCCGACTCCCTCAAGTCACTGAGC
>CAYJGI010000192.1:0-1973 GCA_964369705.1 uncultured bacterium | reverse complement strand
CATAAAATGAACAAATCACAATTAGTAGCAAAAGTAGCAGAAAAAAGCGGTCTTACCAAAAAAGATGCAAATGCTGTTGTAGATAGCTTCATCGAGACAGTAGAAGAGACCTTAGTAGCAGGCGAAAAAGTTGTTTTAGTTGGTTTTGGTACCTTCGAAGTAAAAGTACGCAAAGCTCGCACCGGCAGAAACCCAAGAACAGGTGAAGAAATCACCGTTGCCGAGAAGAAATTACCTGTATTCAAAGCAGGTAAAGCCATCAAAGAAAAAATTGATTGCTAATTGAAAGAAAAAAGGAAAGGTGAATTTAGCCCTTTCCTTTTCATTTCTGAATGAAAGTAGGATAAAAAATGAGACTTGATAAATATCTCAAAGTATCACGCCTAATTAAAAGGCGCACCGTAGCCAAAGAAGTCAGCGATCAAGGAAAGATCAGTATTAATGGCAAGATTGCAAAGCCCAGCGATACAGTGAAGCTTGGTGACGAGTTAGAACTTTTTTTTGGAATGAAATCCATTAAGGTGCGTATTACAAAGATTCAAGATACCACGAAGAAGGATGAAGCCAAAGAAATGTACGAAGTATTAGAATCTTAATTCTTCTTCAAAAAAAGCATAAACCATCGATCCTCCCCATACCATAGAAGGAAAAGGGAGGTTTTTTTATGGATTACAGCCAAAATCAAGAACAGCACGAACTTCGATTACAAAACCGTCAAGATCTAATGATTACCGGCGTTCTTAAAGTTTATGAATTTTATGAGAATCACGTAAAACTCAAGACGAATCAAGGTTTTTTGGAGATTAAGGGAGAGAATCTCTTTGTTGATAAAATCGACTTAGAAAAGGGCGAACTTAAGATTAACGGCCAAGTATCTGAGCTTAGATACAGTGAAAGCGGCGCAGAGAATACGAAGGCGTGGCTTAAGAAGCTGTTTGGCTAATGGTATTTTTTCAATTAGAAGGCATTGGCGCTTCTCTCCTATGGGGCACCATAGGCGGCCTCTTATACAACCTCTTAAAACCAAAAATCAAAACCACAGCCAAGGATCTTCTCCACCAAATCCTCTTTTTTGGACTTTATACTCCGCTGACTATTTTCGTTTTTGTTATGGGCGATTTTTATACGCTTAGGAGCTATATGGTCTTTGGAATCTTTGCAGGATTCATACATTGTCATTTTGTTTTGACAAAGGCGGTTTTTTTCGGTAAAATGATTCTAAATAGGAGGGATGACAATGGAAAATAAAAAGAAAAAAATCACACTTACCAGACTGATCATCCTTGGCGCCTTTATATATACCATTTTTATATTAGCCAATCAGCATAATACTTATAAAGAACTAAAAAGTGAGTATGATGGCTTAAAGCAACAACAACAAGAGATGGAAGACAACAAAACTAGCTTAGAAGATGAGCTCCTTAATCTTGACTCTATGGAATATATAGAGAAAGTGGCAAGAGAAGAGCTAGGGCTAGTCAAAGAAGGCGAGAAAGTCTTTGTAGATGTGGCAAAAGAATAAAATGATATGATTATGTAAGTGCAGAGAATCTGCACTTTTTTATTACACTGTTTTCTTAAAGAAAAAAGAAATACAATAAAGCCCGAATAAACCGACAACAATATAGACGACTCTACTTAAAATGGCTGCTTGTCCGCCGAAAAGAGAGGCGACTAAATCAAATTTAAAAAGGCCAACCAATAGCCAATTAAGGGCTCCGATAATGACGACACCTACAGAGACTTTGTCAAATACGCTTAGCATAAATTTTCTCCTTATCTATCATAATAAAGGTTACAAGTATAGTTTGCAAAAAACCAAAAAAAATATGCAAAAAGCAAAAAAAAGATTGACTTTTTTATTAGATATAGTATAATTAGATTTGTTCTCATCATATGGCGATGCGGGGTAGAGCAGTTGGTAGCTCGTCGGGCTCATAACCCGAAGGTCGTAGGTTCAAATCCTGCCCCCG
>CAYJGI010000191.1:0-1985 GCA_964369705.1 uncultured bacterium | reverse complement strand
GAAGAGTTTTCAAAACTGGCCGACAAGATGGACAACCTTCCCTTAAGCGATAAAGATGGACGAGCTTTCACTCGCCAGCTCTATGCATCGGCAACGGAATGTATAGCCGATAAGCAGGGCAGAATTGTGATTCCTCAAAAACTGAAAGAACACGCATCCCTTCAGAAAGAAACGACCATTATCGGTGCCAATAAAAGAATTGAGATTTGGGATAAAGAGGCTTATCAAAGTCATATCCTAGGCGTCAGTGACATGGAAGAAACGGGCAGTAAGATTACCCACTACGGCATATAGAGGACATTTTATGGACTTTAAACATATTTCAGTGATGCTTAACACAACAATAGAGATGCTCGACATCAAAAAAGACGGCGTTTATGTGGATTGCACATTAGGCGGCGGCGGACACTCTTCAGCCATACTGGCGGCACTCTCTGAGAAGGGGCGACTCATTGGCCTTGATCAAGACCAAGAAGCTTTAAAAGCCGCAGAAAAACACCTTAAAGACTACTCCAACGTAACGCTCATACACTCGAATTTCAAAAACCTCAAAGCCGTTTTAGAAGACTTAGGCATAGAAGAAGTAGATGGAATATTATACGACTTAGGCGTCAGCAGTTATCAATTAGATAATGGCGAACGGGGCTTTAGTTATATGAAAGACGCACCCCTTGATATGCGTATGAATCAAAACAACGACAAAACAGCGGCAACCATTGTCAACGAATATGAAGAAAAAGACCTTCTCCGCATCTTGTACACTTACGGAGAAGAAAAATTTGCCAAATCCATCGTCAAGCATATCTTACAAGCAAGGCCAATACACACCACGGGCCAGCTGGTAGATATCATCGAAAAATCAATTCCAAAATCAAAGAGAGAAAAAGGAAGTCACGTCGCAAAAAGGACTTTTCAAGCATTAAGAATCGAAACCAACGATGAACTGGGTATCATCGAAAAATCTCTCACAGAAGGCGTTGATTTTTTAAAAAGTGGCGGCAGAATGGCCGTCATTACTTTTCACTCTTTAGAAGATCGAATCGCAAAGCAGACTTTTCGTAAACTATCAGAGGATTGTATCTGCGACAAATCGATACCCATTTGTGTTTGCGGCCACATAGGCGTCATCAACTTAGTTTCCAAAAAACCACTCCTTCCATCGGAAGAAGAAATAGAACAGAATAAAAGATCCAAAAGTGCTAAACTACGCGTCGTCCAAAAACGCTAAATCAGCGTATATCCTAAAGAAAGGCAGCATAATAATGAATAACAAAAATCAATTTAAAATCATATCGCTAGTCGTTTTTATGCTGTTTTTAGGAATGGCCGTTGTCTGGGGTTATGGCAATGTCAATCAATTAACCCAAGATATTTACAACGTACAAAAAGAAATCGAACTTCTGCAAGGAGAGTCTATGCTCATCCAGCGCCAGATTTCTGAGATGAAATCCATGGAGCGGATTCAAGCGGTTGCAACGGAAGAATTGCAGATGGTCATTCCAAAAGACGTGTCCTATGTATTTGTGACACGGACCGATATTGCAGAAGAAAACGTAGAAGCACTCTTATCTTCCGCAGACATCGAAGAAGAGAATACCGGCAATACCGGCGGATTGTTCGCTTTTATAGGTACGGCAATCAGGGGACTATTTAACGACTAGTAAAAAAAGGGGAGTTTCCGATGAAGCTAAATAGTCACAACGTGAGTACAGTAAATCAAAAAAGAATCCATTTTATACTACGGCTAGCCATGATTATCTGTCTAGTCGTTTATTGTAAAGTGTTCCAAGTACAAATCTTACAAGGGGACGCTTACGCAGAACAAGCACAGAATCAATGGACCCAAAGCACACAAATCTCCGCCGCAAGAGGTGGAATCTATGATCGTAACGGTAATACGCTGGCCATTAATGGCAGTGCAGAGACCGTAGTGGCAAGACCAAAACAAATTGAAGATAAAGAAGAAGCGGCACGGCTCCTTGCAC
>CAYJGI010000190.1:0-2004 GCA_964369705.1 uncultured bacterium | reverse complement strand
ACACCATCGAAAAAGCAAAAGCCTACGTCACTTCCGATGAGCTCAAAGTAGAAGATATGCTGGCAGAAATCCATGAAGCAAGACGTATCGCCGAAGAAGATAAAGAAGAAACAACAAGGCTTCGCAGAGATTTTGAGAACTTAAAGCAGCAATACGAAGATCGTATGGCAAGGATTCAGAAAACCCGTGAAGAAGTCATCCAAAACGCCAAGACAGAAGCCATGGAGATTTTGGAAGATGCCAAACGAAAATCAAAGACCCTCATTGCAGACATCCAGCGCAAAACAAAAGAGGCCCACGAAATGCATAAAGAAGTGGATAAGCTGGATGCCACTATCAAAGATTACAAAAAAGATACAGGCCCCAATCTTTTTACAAAAAAAGTAAAAAACCAAAAAGACGCCTTCAAAGTAGGCGATATGGTTAGGCTTGTGAGCATGAATCAAAAAGGCGACATCTTAAAAATAGACACCATCAATGAGACTGCGCAAGTACAAGTGGGGATCATTAAGCTGACGATTCCTTTCCATCAGATGGAAGTCATTGAACCACCAAAAACAAAAAGCACCCCAAAGACAAAATCATACCAACAAGAAAAATCCCTCAGCATATCGGCAAAACTGGATATCAGAGGGCAGTATTTAGATGATGCTATGCAAAAAGTAGAAAAATTCTTAGACGATGCGTACCTCAGTAATCTTCAGGCCGTAGAGATTATTCACGGCAAAGGGACCGGTGTTTTAAGAGATGGCGTCAAAGACTTGCTCCATCGCCACCCCCACGTCAAAAACCATCGTTTTGGCCTTTATAATGAAGGTGGAGATGGTGTCACCATTGTTGAACTGAGGGATTAATTTACAAAAAAAGAAGGGAAAAATCAATGGCACAAAAAGTAAATCTCAAAGAAAAATTCACCCATTTTCAAGAATATTGGAGCCCACATATCTTAGGAGAAGTCAATGACTCATACATTAAGATTGCAAAACTCAAAGGCGATTTTCTCTGGCATACCCATGAGGCAGAAGATGAGCTGTTTTATGTTGTGAAAGGAAGCCTCACCATAGAACTAGAGTCAGAAACCATCACCCTCACAGAAGGGGAGTTTTATATTGTACCGAAGGGCGTCCCCCATAAGCCTTCTGCCGAGGAAGAGGCCCATGTGCTTTTTGTAGAGGCAAAGAGCACGGTGAATACCGGTAATATTGATAACGATCAAACCCGTACCGAATTACCCACTCTTTAAAAAGGCAGTAAAAGCATCATAAAAAAAAGAACCTTGACTCTTGAGCCGAGGTTCTTTTATTTTTTTTTGATTTTTTTTTATTACTTAGAAAGGAGTAACGCTGTAAGAGCGATAGGGTCCATGGAACTTCCGTCTTTATAGACACGCATATTACCGCTTGCGATTTCGTCGATAAGAAGTACATCGTCACCGTTAAAACCAAACTCGAACTTAATATCATACAGCTCAGCACCGCATCTTGCCACTTCTTTTGCTACAATATCGGTAATACTCTTGGTTGCTTCCGCTACTGCATCATATTGGTCCGGTGTCATAATGCCTAAAAGAGCAAGGGCATCTTTAATGATGAGTGGATCGCCCTTATCATCATCTTTAATGGTCATTTCTACGTAGGGCTCGATTTTGGTACCTTCTTCGATATAAGCACCGTAGCGACGGATAAAGCTACCAACGGCACGATGGCGACAGATGACTTCAAGGCCGTTACCGAAGACTTTAGCCGGTAATACTTCCATAGTGGCGTCATCGATATTTGCACCGACATAATGGGTTTTTACACCGGCGGCATTAATCATGTCAAAAAACTTGATACTTACTTTGAGATTCTCTCTACCGATTCCATCAATATGAGCTCCAATTGTGTTGGCACCGGGATCAAAAACACCGTTCTCTCCCGCCATATCGTCTTTGAACTTCAGTAGATAATTACCATTGTCCAGTGCATAAACGTCTTTTGTTTTTCCTGTGTAGACTAAATTCAT
>CAYJGI010000189.1:288-2011 GCA_964369705.1 uncultured bacterium | reverse complement strand
TCACAAAGACGATAGCCCCAAAATCATCGTTAAGACCGTGGAAAAACTGCAAAAAGACGAACAAAAACTCACCCTCTACCTACGCCTGGGTGAAGAAGAAGAAAGTAAGGCCCTTCGGAGGCTTTTAGAAAGACATCCAGGGAATAGCCCCGTTAAGATGGTGATTCAGCGGGTGGGCGTTATCCACGTGGAAGGCGTACAAGTCAGAATATCAGATACACTCATCAAAGAAATCGAAAAAATCATCGGTCTCCACCGAGTGATCAAGGAATAGGAGCTTTTTATGAAAAAAACAAAAATTGTTTGTACCATCGGGCCTGCAACCCAAAGTGTAGAAAAACTCATACAACTCATTCTGAACGGCATGAACGTGGCACGAATGAACTTCTCCCACGGAGATCATGATTTTCACAAAACAACGATCACCAATCTAAGGGAAGCCACGAAGCAGACGGGCACATCTATTGCCCTGCTCCTTGATACCAAGGGACCGGAGATCCGTGTAGGAACTTTCGGTGACGGTAGCGCCATGCTTGCAGAAGGCGACGCTTTTTCCCTCATTACAGAAGATGTGGTAGGAACGAAGGATTATGTAAGCGTAACGTATAAGACACTCCCCGAGGAGATTGCCGCAGGGAAGCGAGTCCTCTTTGATGATGGTCAAATCGAGATGGAAGTTACAGCCGTAGAAGAGAAAAAAGTCCACCTCAAAGTCATTACAGGGGGAGAACTGAAGAATAATAAAGGCGTCAATATTCCAAATTTCACCGTAAAACTACCGGCCATAACGGAAAAAGATGAAAAAGATCTCCTTTTTGGTATCGAAAACGATATTGACTATGTGGCGGCGTCTTTTATCAGAAAAAAAGAAGACGTATTATCCATCCGCAAAGTCTTAGAAGAAAACGGTGGCCATAGAATTGCCATCATCAGTAAGATAGAAAGTCAAGAAGGCATCGATAACTTTGATAAGATTCTTGAAGCCAGTGATGGTATTATGGTGGCAAGGGGCGATTTAGGTGTGGAGATTCCCATGCAAAGGATCCCCCTTCTACAAAAAGAAATGATTGAAAAATGTAACGAAGAAAACAAAGTCGTCATTACCGCAACCCAGATGCTGGAATCCATGACAAAAAACCCACGGCCCACAAGGGCAGAAGCCTCAGATGTGGCCAATGCAATCCTAGATGGTACCGATGCCATTATGTTAAGCGGAGAGACGGCGGCGGGGCTCTATCCCATTGAAGCGGTACAGATGATGCACCGCATTGCCCTTGAAGTGGAGCCCACGGTCACTCCAAGACTTTCCCCAAGGAAGAACATGGGTATCACGGGCGCCATCGGACTTTCTGTATCCCTTTCGGCAAAGACGCTGAAGGCCGATGCCATTATTACACCCACCCAGTCCGGTTATACGGCCAAGATGGTGAGCAAGCACCGCCCCGGTGTGCCGATTATTGCCGCCGTTGTCGATGATAAAGTGGCAAGACAGCTGGCCCTTTACTATGGTGTTACTGCCGTTGTATCGGAGTCAGGAAGTAATACCGACGAAATGATCGACCTCTCCATTAAAGCCGCCATGGAAAAACAATTAATCAAAAACGGCGACCTCACCATCATTACGGGAGGAATTCCCATTAATGTCACGGGAACTACCAACATGATGAAAGTCCACTTAGTCAGCGATACCATGCTGAAGGGAATAGGCATGGGCAAAACCATT
>CAYJGI010000189.1:0-278 GCA_964369705.1 uncultured bacterium | reverse complement strand
AAGACGGGTAAAGCCATTGTAGCGAGATCTTCAGAAGAAGCCATCTCTCTGATGGAAGAAGGCGCCATCTTAGTAGCTCACGCAACGGATATTCGCTATATGCCCGCCATATCGAAGGCTTCTGCTTTAGTCACTGAGGAGAGTGGCCTTACGAGTCACGGCGCCATTGTAGCCCTTAATCTTGGCATTCCTATCCTCATCGGTGTAAAAGAAGCCCTGCGAAAAATCGATCAAGGGGAAGAGATTACCGTCGATCCCGTAGATGGCATGATTTATAA
>CAYJGI010000188.1:0-2016 GCA_964369705.1 uncultured bacterium | reverse complement strand
CCACAGGCTGCACCCTTGATAGTTGTGATGGCTGTGATGGCTGCGGAGCGGCAGAGGGGTTCTTTGATCCCATGGATCACGTTGGCGGTTGCCCTGAGTGCGGAAGCCATGTGGAACATGAAGGTGGCTGCGTAATCTGTTATAGCTGCGGCTACTCTAAGTGCGGTTAGACACAAAAACCATGATAGAGAAGAAGGCGAATTTTCTTTCGCCTTCTTTCACTGATATTACATTTATATTTTTTGGAGGAATCCCATGAAAATCGGTATTGTAGGACTTAGCGGTGTTGGTAAGTCCACATTGTTTCAACTGCTTACAAAGACTTTTGGAGAAGTACAAAAAGAATACGGCAAAGCCACCTTTCGCTTAGCCGATGTGCCCGATGATCGCATTGATTTTTTGGTGGATATGTATCAGCCGAAGAAGACATCCTATGCGACTTTGGAGTTTGTAGATGTGGATGGCTTACAAAAGGGCAACGTGGGGGGCAATCAGTTTTTGAATGATATTCGAGAAGTCGATGCACTCATTCACGTCGTGCGCCTTTTTGAAAGTGGCATGGCCCATATCGAAGGAGATCTCAATGCTTTAAGGGATATTGAGACGGTGAATATGGAGCTTCTTTTTGCTGACCTTGATATTGTGGAAAAAAGGCTGGATCGTATCCTTAACGCAACGAAGAAAGCAAAGGGCGTCGACATTGAATCAGAAAAATCAGCCCTATATAAATATAAAGAAGCCTTAGAACAAGAAAAACTGGCCAGCTCCGTTACCCTTAACGATAAAGAGATGGAAGCCATTAAGAGCCTTAAGTTTTTAACGGAAAAACCGCAAATCATTGTCCTTAACACGGAAGATGCGGGAGATGATTTTAGTGGCAAAGAAGAGGCTTATGCCTATGCCGAAGAAAAGGGCCTTCCTATGATCCACTTATCGGCCCTCATGGAAGCGGAGATTGCACAGCTACCTAAAGAAGATCAAAGCGTCTTCATGGAAGACCTTGGGATTAGCGAATCGGGGATTTATAAATTAGCCCGTACCGTCTACGATTGCATGAATCTGATCTCATTCTTTACCGTGGGCCCCGACGAAGTGAGAGCATGGACCATCGAGAGGGATACCGTTGCAAGAAAAGCAGCAGGTAAAATCCACTCCGATATTGAGCGTGGTTTTATCCGTGCGGAGATCTTTAATTACAACGACTTAGTGACCCATGGTACACAACAAAAAGTCAAAGAAGCGGGCCTTATGAGACTGGAAGGCAAAGAATACGTCATGACCGATGGCGATATTGTGAACTTTAGGTTCAATGTATAGAGAATAAGACAATCAATCATTATCGGAGAAGCAACCATGGTTGCTTCTCTTTTTTTTATTTTATATGCGGGGCTTTATATTAGCACTTCTAATATAAAATACAAGAATGCAAGGAAACACCCTACAATATAATAGAAATAAAGAAAGAAAAAGGAAAAAACAATAAATAACATAAGAAAAATTAATTAAAAAAACAAAAGGTGTCAAATCATTGCCACTAAAATATAAAAATATTAAAAAATGTTATAGAACTAAAGGGAAATTTATGTTAAAATGAATATAACACGGCATCTATTCATTGCCGAAAGCCAAGGAGGAACAAAATATGAAAGAGTATAACAGTGACCAAATCCGCAATCTATGCCTCATTGCCCATAGTGGTGCAGGAAAAACTTCTTTAGCAGAAGCTTTTTTATTCACCGCCGGAGCAACCGACCGTCTCGGTACCGTGGCAGCCGGTAATACCGTTATGGACTTTGAGGCTGAAGAAACCAAAAGACAAATATCGATTTCAACAGCCCTTGCACCCCTTGAGTGGAACAATACCAAGATTAATTTACTGGATACACCGGGTTATTTTGACTTTGAAGGCGACGTGAAGGGTGCTCTATCGGCTTCCGATGCCGCCGTTATCGTTGTCAGAGCCACTTCGGATATTGAAGTTGGTACAGAAAAAGCATGGAAATACGCAGAAAACCT
>CAYJGI010000187.1:0-2020 GCA_964369705.1 uncultured bacterium | reverse complement strand
GTTATTGACATACTCATTATCGAAGTTCATCATTAAGAATGTGAGTGCGCCAGATGGTCTTTGGTCATACATGTCGTGATCTTGGTAGATAGCAATTTGGTTGGCACCCAGTTCTGCATAATCAAGGTCACCTTGCTCAAACATAAGAGCACGGGTATCGTCTTGTGTTACAGTCTCGAAATAAACTTCGTCTAAGTGGACGTTATCAGCATCCCAGTAATCTTCGTTCTTAACAATCTTTACGTATTCGTTGTGCTTCCACTCTTCAAGAATGAAAGGACCGCAATATACGCTGGTGTCTGCACTGTTACCATAGGTATCACCATGCTCTTCAGCATACTCGACTCGCATTGGTAGGAAGCCGGAGAAAGTAAGAGCAGATAGGAAGTAACCTACTGGATTAACAAGAGTCATTTCTAATGTGTACTCATCAACAGCTTTGATGCCAACATCAGCAAAATCAGTAACTGTACCTTGAGTAAACTCAAAACCATTTACGAAGTAGTCTGCTAAATTCGAATAAGAAGTTGGGAAACCAGGGGTAAAATGTCTGATGTATGCGTCAATATAATGCTGAGCGATAAGCTCTTCACCATCAGTCCACATAATACCTTCTCTTAATTTGAAGGTATACACTAAACCATCATCAGAGACGGTCCAAGACTCTGCTGCTGCAGGGATGATTTGACCATCGTGCTGTCTTACAAGAGGTTCATACACGCCAATCAAAATGTTCTGTACGTGACTTGTAAAATACTTGTGCATATCAAGCCCTTCAGGCTCCGCTTTATAACCGATACTTAATACTTTTGGCTCATCCGGTGCATCCGGTATATCTGGGATGTCTGGTGTGTCTGGGTCATCTGGTGTTTCTGTACTTGGAGTACAGCCGATTAAACCTACAGAAAGTACCATTACTACTACGAGTAGTAATGCCAACAGTTTTTTGTTCATAGGAATCTCCTCCATCTGTAATTTTGTATCAAATTTTATATATTGTTGGTTCCCATAACAATATATAAAAATGCTACCGTTAGGTTATAAGATTAATTTGATACCCAGAAAATTTCGATTAAATGAAGATAATTTGATTTTACACAATGCTATTATAACATAAATTTTATAAATATTAATCGATTATTTTATTTTATTTTTTTATATTATTTTCCAACACATCTCCATGTTATTTTGTTGATTCATTTTATGCTATTCTTTCTTTAATATAATTTTGTTATAATAAAAAAGGAGGTGTTACAATGAAAAAAATTTTACCGGAAGATTTATTAAAATATCAGTTTTTATCCGGCGTGTCCTTTTCTCCTTCCGGGAATCTGTGTGCCTTTATCGTACAAAAAGCCGACAACACAGGCAAAGACTATGTGGGAATGCTTTATCTCTATGACTTTACTACTGAAGAAGTTTTTCAGGTGGCAGAAAGTCAAAACGAAAAGAACTTTTATTGGGAAAACGATCACACGCTACTCATCCCCACAAAAAGAACAGATGAAGAAAAAGAAGATGCAAAAAAAGGCATAGAAGCCACCCATTATTATCGCTACAATCTCTTGCATAAAGAATGGAAAAAAGCTTTTACCATCCCTATGGCTGTGAGTGATCTAAAAATCTTAGGTCAGGACCGATTCTTACTCCTCTCCCGCTACCATGAATTCACCGAGGACTTTTTGAGTACGGCACCCAGCGAAATGGATGCCCTCTTAGAAAGAATTAAAGAAGAAAACGAATACAACGTGTACGACGAAATCCACTTCCATGAGAATGGCGTCGGTATAACAAACAAAAAAAGAAACCGCCTATCGATCTTTGATGCGAATACCCATAACATTGCGTTTGTTTCACCGAGATACCTCAATATTACCGCCTTGTCCCATAAAGATAACATCGTTGTCTTTGCCGGCTCACTATTCACGCAAAAGGCGCCAAGGCATAGCGTCATGTACCGAATGAACCTACAAACCTTAGAAAGCATTCCCATTATTCCTGAGCACACATATAAAGTATC
>CAYJGI010000186.1:0-2051 GCA_964369705.1 uncultured bacterium | reverse complement strand
ATCACAAGGGCTGTAAGAAAGCACCCAGCACAGTAGAGCGCTATTTGCAACAAGGTGCCCCTTCTTCATCGGTAAATAACAATTCTTCCAAACAAAGAAGCGCTTCTTTGCATCCGCTTTCGCTAATCTGGTACCGCGTCCACTTGCCTTCACTCCAACTATCGACAATCCCACTTTCACATAGAATCTTCATATGGTAGGAGAGCTTTGACTGAGCTAAATGAAGTGCATCGCCGATGTGGCAGGCGCATTGATTGCCTGATTTTAATAGATTTATAATTTCGACTCGGTTTTGATCACATAGAGCTTTAAAGATTTTTGCTGTTTTTTCCGATCTGTTCAATAGAGATCCCTCCATTTACATATCAATATATTTTGATTTGATTCTATTATATGCCATTATTTTTTAAAATGCAACCCTTAAATCAATTTTTTTTGAAGTGTTTTTTACGTATTGAATTTCTTGACAAATGATTCTATAATGATACTACATTATTACACAATCAAAAGGAGTCAAAAAAATGAAAAAAATAATAATAGCCCTTCTATTACTATCGCTGATTCTTGCAGGATGTACAGGGGAGCTTCGGGATACCGACCCAGATCCCGGTATCGAAGGTGAAGAAAACAATGATACCGACCCCACTACCGATGATGACAAAGATAAAGAAGAGAATCAAAACAATCAAACCGATGATGGAGGAGCTTTTGCCGGAGATTTTGTGATGAGCGATTCATTGATCCGTGAATTTAGTGAATACTATTCCCCCTATTCTATCCTAGGCGAACACCATTATGCGGCGGTAGAATTGCAGATTTTGCCGGATTTTGAAGATATTGATTCCATTGATATAGATGATCTGATTTTTTATGGAAATATTATGACACCCAGCGAAAAAACACGGAGGAACGAAGAGGGCTACGTCATTGTTCCAAAGGAAGCACTGGAGGAGACCATTATATCGCTTTTTGGTAGACTTCCCGAAGGATTCGAGCACCGTTCGATTGATCTTTATACTTTAGAAGGAGATCATTATAAGCCTGTAGGATTTGGTATTCATGTGGATTCCATGTATCGTATGAAAGAAGTCTCTCAAGAAGGCGATATTTATACGGCCACTTTTGATGTTTTTGCATTTAATGAAGACGATCATTTTTATGATCCCGACACTTATGAGATTGAGCATGTCTCTCCCAATATGCAACAACTGATTGCCTACGTGAATGACCATCAGATTGTAGAAAAAGGCTATTTTGAAACCCTCATAGAAAATGCCTTTGTAGAAGAAAACTACGGAGAGATCTTTGAAGTGCGAGAAGAGGTGACCATTCAGTTTTGCTATCAGCCGGGGAGCGACTATCCCATAAAATACCTAATGAAACAAACAAATAAATAAAACCCATACAAAAACGCCGGGCAATGATCATAGTCGCCGGCGTTTTTTGTTTTTGGATTGATGGATTTTTATTGAGGGGTTTTTACTTACGATAGGAGATGGCTTCTTCAGGGCAGACCAAATAGCAATCACCACACTCATCGCAGCGATAGGAGTCCACTCGATAAGTTGTACCCTCTTCTTGTATTGCCAAAAACGAGCATTTTGCTTTGCAAAGTCCACAGGCGATGCACTTCGCTTGATTAATGGTTAAGCCTTTGTATTTGATGGATTTTCCACCGTAAGAGAAGTAAGTTCGCTGAAGCTTATTTTCCCTTGTCGTCTTCTCAAAATCATAATCAAAAACATCTCCACTACCGGCAGTAATACAAAAAACCACCATGGCACCGTAGATTTCTTGATCTTTGATACAAAAATCAAAGATGGGATTGTTTTTTGCTTTGATTTCTGACATGGGGACTTCTCTCACATCCCCCGTCATGCGAATGGCGTACCCATCATCGAAGATGGGAAATCCTTTGTCATCATGAACCACTTCACTTTTTGCACCGAGGCCACAGATGGAGATTTTGCCCTTCTTCTTGAGCTGATGGTAGAAGTCTTTGGTATACATCGCCATAAAATAGATTCCATCATCGTCATAGGCTCTAAGGT
>CAYJGI010000185.1:0-2055 GCA_964369705.1 uncultured bacterium | reverse complement strand
ATAAAAAAAATAGGAGGAAGCACAAGTGAAAAGAACAGTAATCCTTTTTTTATTGCTTTGTATGGTAATGGCTACGCCCTTTAATACGGTGGCAACCTTAGAAGGGGATTTATTAGATGATATTTTGCGTCATATGGGGGGACGTTTTTCCCATTATGAATTGGTGTCAAAGGTAGAACTGACGGAAAAGAAGATGGCACAAAAAACGCCACAACAGATGGCGACTTTAGCCTTTGAAGCACTGGGTATCAAGGAATACAAAGTATTGCAAGAAAAAGGCGACGGAATGAATTCTTATACGTACTACGGCAAAGGAGAGGGTGAGTCCATAGCCATCATTACCTTGATGAAAGATGATGAAACCACCCATATGATGGTGACCCTTGCCGATACAGGACGCCAAGATACAAGGGAAGAGCGAACCGGGAAGCTCTTTGAATTTTTGAGTCAATATGACAAAAATCCTACTATCACTACTTGCCTTTATGGCATAAAAAATGGTACACTAAAACATGAAAAAGTGTTTAATCAATTACTGAAAGATCTTCCCATGGAAGAAGTGGAGACACCTTTTTCTTCAGGGGAGAATCACTATTTTGACCATAGGGGATTAATGGATACGCTACTGATCGAAGATATCAAAGCCAATCTATATATTGGCACCCACTATGAAGATTCACAGGATCAAACTCATATTATAATAGAAACACCAATGGCTATTTCTCAAGAATAAGAGCCATAAGGGAGGTAACACTATGTCCAATATACTGGTAAAAGGGGGAAATCCCCTTAAAGGAACCGTCAGAATCAGCGGTGCAAAGAATTCGGTTTTACCGATTTTAGCAGCGACCCTCCTATCCGATGGAAAAATAACGATTCATGATGTGCCCCACTTAGCCGATGTCAATGCCGTCATTGATACGATTTCTGCTCTCGGAAAAGACATCACATTAGAAGATCACGTCGTTAATATCAAAGAGGGTGGCAATATTACTTCTTTCCCCCCCGATGAGCACGTGGTAAAGCTCAGGGCATCTTTCTTGATGGCGGGATCCATCTTAGCCAAAACAGGAAGGGTCAGGATTGCACTACCCGGCGGATGCGCCATCGGTTCAAGACCCATTGATCTTCACCTAAAAGGATTTAGAACGATGGGTGCAGTAGTCACAATGGAAGAAAACCACATCGACATTACTTGCCAGCAATTAAAGGGCGGACGGATTTATTTAGATTTTCCTTCCGTTGGTGCCACGGAGAATATTATGATTGCCGCCACTTTGGCAGAAGGCGTAACGGTGATAGAAAACGCAGCCAAAGAGCCGGAAATTATTGACCTCGCCGAGTTTTTGAATAAATTAGGCGCCGACGTGAGAGATGCGGGAAGCGACGTCATTACCATCTACGGTAAAGAAGCTTTTACAGAAGACATGAACCACACCATTATCCCCGATCGTATTGAAGCGGGGACGTATATGGTAGCCGCCGCCATTACAGGAGGCGAAGTCTTAGTGGAGAACGTCATTTTAAATCACTTACAACCGGTAGTGGCAAAACTCAGAGAACTGGGCGTCGTGTTAGAAGATCGCAGGGGAAGTGTCTTAGTGAAAGGCGTAAAAACCATGCAGCCTGCCAATGTGCAGACCATGCCTTATCCCGGATTTCCTACGGATTTGCAAGCACAAATGATGATTATTCTTTGTACCATTCCAGGCCAAAGTACCGTCACCGAAACCATCTTCGAAAATCGCTTAATGCATGCCGAAGAATTTATAAAAATGGGTGCGAACATTACTTTAGAAGGCAAAAACACAGCCCACGTCCATGGCGTGGAAAAACTCAAAGGAACTTTAGTTCGTGCAACGGACCTAAGGACCGGCGCATCTCTCATCTTAGGAGGCCTTGTGGCAGAAGGTGAGACAGAGATTGCCGATGCATACCATATCTACAGAGGCTATGAGGATTTTATAGAAAAATTCAAAGCCCTGGGTGCAGAGATCTCAAGCCAATAAAAAAACCATATCAAACGCCGTCCACCAATGGGGACGGCGTTTTGTA
>CAYJGI010000184.1:1804-2067 GCA_964369705.1 uncultured bacterium | reverse complement strand
TGACTCTATCTACGATCAAAACGGCAACGAGGTCCCTTTTACCCGTGATATCACACTGAACGTGGTAGGTGTATTGGCAGAAAACAATGAAAATGCGTACAATGTCTATATGCCAAGGGAAGCGGTAGAAAAACTCATAGCAGATTATGATAAGTTTAAAAAACAAAACGGTTATGAGGTTGAAAGACAAGATGAATACAATGGCGCTAAAGTTAAAGTGGCCACCTTAGATGATGTAACCGTAGTGCAAGAAACCATAAGAA
>CAYJGI010000184.1:0-1794 GCA_964369705.1 uncultured bacterium | reverse complement strand
GAATCGGTGCCATCTCTCTACTGGTTGCCGCCATTGGGATTACCAATACGATGATAATGGCAATCTATGAGCGTACGAAAGAAATTGGTATTATGAAAGTCATCGGTGCAGGACTATCGGATATTCGCAACATGTTTCTCATCGAGTCGGCCACCATTGGTCTCGTTGGAGGTGCCGTGGGACTTCTCTTTAGCTACCTCATCTCCTTTATTATGAACCACTTCCTATCAGCAGGGGCACTGTCGGGAATCTTTGGTGGTGCCGGCGAAGGCAACATCTCGGTAATTCCTGTATACCTTGCATTGGGAGCCCTTGTTTTTGCAACGCTTGTGGGCCTCATTGCTGGATATATGCCGGCAAGAAGGGCGATGAAACTCTCCGTCATTGATGCCATTCGCAAAGATTAATTCGAAACAAAAGATCCCGTAGGGGCTATAATCACTTCCCCCGAGTGTATATAAAAAGGCGTAGAATCGATCATCGATTCTACGCCTTTTTGATTTTAGATATTCAATAGCCTATAAAAAAACCGACTGCCCACAGTCTTTCGTTACTTATAATCCACTCATAAAAAAAGGGGTTACGAAGGGGTAGAAGCTTTTAATACAAGGGTGACCACTTCAGGACGATTGTTAATCCGTAAGGGGAATAAACTATTGCCAAGACCACGGCTTACATACATGGCGGAGTTACCTTCTTCATATAATCCACTGTCGTACTCAGGGAAGAGGCCTTGACCGGGCGCTACAATACCACCGATGAAGGGGAGCCTTATTTGCCCCCCATGGGCATGACCTGAGAAAGTAAGTTCAACTCCATAACGAACATAGAGCGAAAAGAGCTCGGGGCGATGGGAGAGGAGGATTTGAAAGTGGGGGCTTTCTTCGTGTGTTTTTAAGATTTCTTCTAAATAATCGGTAGAATGAAACAACGGATCGGAAACACCGATGATTTCAATGCTCTCTTCGCCTACGGTAATGAAGCGGGATTCATTGTCAAGGACCATGGCGCCTTCTTGTACGAGGCTTTGTTTGATGGTGGTGTAATTATTGGTGGCGGCTTCATGATTTCCTGATACATAATAAATGGGCGCAATTTCTTTAGCACCGATCACAAAATCCATGGCCACATCCAAATCAAATCTTCGGCTATCAATGAGGTCGCCGGTGATGACAATGATGTCGGGATCAGATTCCCGTACCTTAGTAATTAATGTTTCTTGATGGGATCCAAAAGTCGCATCATGTAGGTCAGAGATTTGGCAGATGGTAAAGCCGTCGAAGGATTCGGGTATGCCGTCATGGCGATACTCGGTATACGTCACTTCAATATTCTGATTATCATAGATTAAAAAGGCTGTAAGAAGAATGAGAAACAAGCATCCAATCAAAAACCTTTTCCTTCTTTTTGTTTTATTCTTTTTCATCGTTAAGTTTACTTTCCTGTGCTATTTATAATTCTGCAATCTCATCTTCACTTAATGGTGAGACGCCGCCGAGAAGTAGGGCGTTTAGTTTAATTTTGGCGGCCATTTCCATGCTTTCTAAGCGATAGAGCGCTTCTTGCAAAGTCGTGCCAAGGGTTAGAGCCCCGTGATTCTGAAGTAGTAGGGCATTATGGGACTTTGCCATTTCTTTTGCTTTTTGAGCCAGAGGAAGTCTTCCCGGGCGACTATAGGGGACGGTACCGATTTTACCGACCACAAGGACCAGTTCCGGTAAGAAGACGGGTTCATCTATGGCTTTACCGGCCACAGCAAAGGCGGTGGCATAAGGCGGATGACCGTGGACAATG
>CAYJGI010000183.1:0-2082 GCA_964369705.1 uncultured bacterium | reverse complement strand
CATCACGATGCTAAAGAAGCTTGGTTTTAAGTATTTAATTACGGTTTTCATGGTCTCCCTTTCTTTCTTTTATATTATCTATCATCTGAATAAAAGATTTTTCTAAATCTTGTAAAGCTTCGTCACTGAATCCATTAAAGAGATCTTCTTCCGCATCACGTAAAACCCTCTTTATGAGTTCACATTTATCTTTGCCTTCCATTGTGAGCGTAACACGCATCACTCGATGGTCTTGATCGTCGCACCTTCTCGTCACCAGATTTTCTTTTTCTAAGCGTTTTAACGTCACCGTCATTGTAGAAGGCTTGATAAAAATCTTCTCCGCTAGATCCTTTTGGGCCATTTCCCCTTTTTCATACAGTGCCAATAGTACAAAAGGCTGTCCCGGGTGGATTCCGATGGCTTCAAATTTTTGATGAATATACATAAAATGATATCGCCCCATTCGATGAAGAGTGCGATAGAGCTTTTCTTTATCCATTATTTCCTCCTTATTGATTAGCTGACTAACTATATTGTTTTATTATAGGGAAGAATTGTGAAATCTTTGTGAAATGAATTTCATCTACAGACATTGTAGCACAAAAAAATGGTACCCTGAAGATACCATTTTCTTTTTTTTATTATACTACTTCGGTAAATTTACGTTCCCTCTTAGGCCTTGCTTCCCGTTGGGTCGTTGTATAAGGCTCCTTCACGAGGCTTTCTTCACGGATGAGGGTCATCGGCGTCATTTGATCATCTTGGCCATTTGGATTGTCTTTAATGACTTTCCGTAAAAACTCATTGGAATAGACGGACATCTCTTGATTCTTACCGAGGATTTCGATATCCAAGTCATTGGCATCGACAATCATGATGTCAATACCCGTTGCTTTTTTGATTTCATCGCAGACCTGATTACAATCGCTGGGAGCGAGGATCCCCTTGTCCATATAATAGTCAAAACTAATATTACAGAAGCCATCGATATTGGCCACTCCATGGCCTGCTACTTTATAAAAAAGACCCCTTTTGCCAAAGAGTCTTCCAACTACATGGCAAAAAGCCGCAAACAAAATCCGAAATACACCGGCTTCTTCTATGGCAATCTGCATCTTATAGGGATTGCCTAGCCCAAGGCCCGCATCGGTCACATTGATTTTACCGGCTAAGAATTTAGCCAGTTTTGAGAGCTTAACACTCTCTAAGGTGTAGATTCTATTTTGGCAGAGAGCAATAATATTCTCGCTGATGGCAACAATATCGCCTTCTTGGTGGATGGGTGCAATGTAGGTTTTGACAAAGTCGACGTAATTTTCTTTGCCGGCTTCAACAAAATGGGTTTTGATGGCACTTCGTAAATAGGTTTTTCCATCTACTTCTATTTTTAGGTTTTTACCGTGATTGACAAAAAATTCCATAGGTTACCTCCAAAAATTCAGCTTTTTTCTTTATCATTAGGATAGCATAAAACATTAAAAAACACAAAATAATTCACAACAAACATACATTGTGCTATAATAGAGCAGAGTTCATATCATTTGTACTGTAAAATTTTTTTTGTTTTAGAAGTGTATGAGTGATATCCGTTGATTGAATGATAAAAGGAGTGTGTAATATGAACGAAGAAATCAAAGACACTGTCGTACAAAACTCATCAAAAGATCTAGAACCATCAAAACAAAAACGTTTTTTTAAAGAGTTGTTAAGCTGGGTCATTACCATAGGTGCTACCGTTATTGTAACGGCTTTATTTATGATTTATGTGGCACAAACATCCAGAGTCATCGGCCACTCTATGGAGCCAACTTTAGACGATGGTCAAAGACTTCTCATCGATAAAATCAGTTATCAATTTGGAAGTCCTGATTTTGAAGATATTATTGCCTTCGAAAGTCCCGTAGAAGAAGATGAGCACCTCATCAAAAGGGTCATCGGTGTTCCGGGAGATCATATCGAAATCATAAACGGTGAAGTCTATCGCAACGATATTTTACTGGCGGAGACGTACATTGATCTTGGGATCACAACCATCGGTGAGGTAGACGTGGTGGTGCCGGAAGATGAGTATTTTGTCCTTGGAGATAATCGTAATCCCAT
>CAYJGI010000182.1:0-2087 GCA_964369705.1 uncultured bacterium | reverse complement strand
TCTTGCTGAGATATGATCTTCCACCTCTTCGGCTTGCTCTTCTTTATCCTCTCCTTGTGGTTGTTCTTCTTGCACCGGAGGGTCTACCGGCTCTGTGGAGGGAGGGGTTTCTTCTTCCTTTGGCTCTTCTTTTTCTTCATTTGGTTTTACTTTCCAATCTTTTTGATCAAAAAGCGACTGAAAGGTCAGAGGCGCTTTCAAAGCATCGTCCTCTTCTAATGCAGGATTTGTGAAGTTTTTCCACCAGTTACATAACGCTTCTTGAAAACTAAAATACCATGAATCACCGGTATTCTCTTCATTTCCGGAAGCACTCAGTGAGAGGGGCATCATCCATAGAATGAGTATGACAAGGAGTAATATCCCCCTTCTTTTGTTGTTTTTGTTCATGATGTTCCTCCTTTCTTTGTGTTTTCACTATAGCATAGTAAAAAAACCAATACAAAGGAAGTTGTTCACTCAATTGGTTCAATATGGATACTTTGGTTTTTTTTACATAAAAAAAGGCTTTTTTTCATAGAATGTGTTAAATATTGGAAGGAGATTATCTGTGAAAAAACATACCCTTTTGTACGGCACTTTATTATTATCCATCTCCAACATTTTAAGTCGTATCATCGGTGCCGTCTACAAAATCCCCCTCAGTCGCACTTTAGATCCTGAGATCATGGGCACTTACAGTTACGCCTTTCCCATCTTTATTTTTTGTTTGTCTTTATGCGGTGCCGGCGTCCCCGCGGCCCTTGGAAAACTCATCAGCGAAAAAATCGCAAAGCATCGCACCGTGGATGGGATTAAGCTCTTTGTCTTAGCACTGCTTTTTTTTGGTACGTTTTCCCTTGTGGTTTCCTTTATCCTTGCTTTTTTTGCCCCTTTTTGGTCTGAAGTCATCATCGGCGAGAAGAACGCCCTCTACGCCATCAGAGCTTTAGCCCCTGCTGTGTTTTTTGTTACGATTATGGGTGTGCTACGGGGGTATTTTCAAGGGGTGGAGTATTTCTTACCCTATGGTCTTGCAGAAGTCATTGAGCAAGTCATAAAGGCCCTTTCTGCCATCTATTTAGGCATTATGCTCTCTCCCCTTGGGACTTCTTTAAGTGCCGGTGGTGTGGCCATGGGTACGACCATTGGAAGTGGTATTGCTGCCTTATTTATGGCGGTTGCCCTTGTGGTTTCTTCCAGAACAACATTAAAAACCTACTTACCACGGCTTTTTCGCGGAGATTCGGAGCGATCCGTCACCCTTCTTAAATCCCTCCTTAGAATCTCTTTGCCCATTACCGTGGGGACTTTATTTATCCCCCTTATGACGGCTTTTGATGTTTCTTTCTTTACACGGAGGATGCTACTCATCCCTTCCATGACGTCGGCGGAGGTGACGGTGCAGTATGCTTACCTCACCACAAGGGCCGGTATCCTCATCAACTTTGCCCCCGTGGTGTCCATGAGCGTTGCTACATCTCTCTTACCTTCACTCTCTAAGTGCCATGCCATTCATCGCTATTCTTATTTTTTACGGCTATTTGAAAGGGGACTTCAGACGATTTTGATCGTGGCGATTCCCAGTGCCTTTGGTCTTATTGCCCTCCATCCCTTTATCTTTGAAGTATTGTTTGGCGATGGTGGTGGGAGTGCTCTCCTTGTTCCCCTCTCAATCGGCATGATTTTTGTGATGATCAATCATTTGATTACGCAAGCCCTCCACAGTATCGGTGCCATTAAAAGACCGGTGGTCCATATGATCATCGGTGCCTTCCTGAAGTCTGTTTTTTGTTTCTTTATGGTTCCTTATATGGGGATTAGGGCGCTGGCTATCTTTCTAAGATGCCACTTATCATGTCGATTCCCATGGGTTTTGTTGCTTTACTACTTCAAAACATGCTCTTAGAGAATCTTGGCTCTTCCCTTGCCCTTTTTGTGGCCATGGTACTCTCCGGCGGCGTTTATGCTTTTTTGATTTTTCCTTATTCACCCCTATTTCAGCAAATACTGGATAAAATAAAAGGGAGAATCAATAAAAACGCCCTCCCCTAAAGCCCCTTCATACAAAAAGCCCCTCTTCCAAGTGGAAGGGGGGCTTTGTTTCG
>CAYJGI010000181.1:638-2138 GCA_964369705.1 uncultured bacterium | reverse complement strand
TGATTTTTGCGATACAATCATCTATGGTAATAAGGGTTTCTTTAAGATTTTCTTCAATAAATCTGCCGTTTTTAATGACAATTAGGGGTTTTCCACTGACGACCATGTGGATTCTGTCATTCTTGTAACTCAAATACGAAACTAAGAACTGTACTAAGAACAATACAGAAATTGGCACAATGGCATTAAGAAGGGAAATGTCGCTATCTTGCAAACTAATAACACCAAGCTCGGCAATAGTGATCGTAATCACCAGTTCGTAGGGCTGCATATTCCCCACTTGCCTCTTACCCATGATTCTAATAAAAAACAGCATTACAAAATAGATTATAATCGTTCTGATAATGGAAATATTCATTCTAACACCTCAGCTTTATTTTGACCGAGATTCAAAAAAATATGTGAAAAATTATCACACCATGATATACTGAATAAAAAACGGAGGTATCACAAAATGACGAATAAAATGATCCCTGCTTTTCAAAAAATCGAAGGCGGTCTTTTTGCAAAAGTGGCAAAAGCCGACGTAGGAGATGCCGTCTCAGAAATGCAAAAAAAAGGAATCACCCTCATGTCATGGGCAGACCCCTTCTTTCCTGAGCCATCGATCCCAGCCCACGTATTAAAGGCAACGGTAGAAGCCTTGGAGAGTGGGTTTTCCAGCCATTACACGGCGCCGGTAGGTAATAGAGATTTGAAATTCGCCATTAGTGACCGCTTAAAGCGTTTTAATCAGCTGGAAGTTGAGCCGGAGCGCAATATCCTCATCACTCCCGGAAGCGATTCGGGCCTCTTTTATGCCATGTTGCCTTTTATTGATGAAGGCGATGAAGTCATGATCGTTGACCCCAGCTACCCTAATAATTTTCAGAATACGGAGATCATGGGAGGCGTTATCGTCCGTGTCCCCGTCTATGCAAAAGACAATTATCAGCTCAATATCGAAGAATTCGAGAAAAGAGTGACGAGTAAAACCAAAATGGTCGTCCTAACGAATCCCAACAATCCAACGACAACGGTCTATCGCAGAGAATGTCTTCAGGCCTTAGCCGACTTTGTGCAAAAGCACGACTTGATCTGCGTCGTCGATCAAGCCTTCGAAGAGCCCGTCTTCGATGGCATTGAGATGGTGACTTTTGCCAGCTTACCCGGTATGTTCGAACGGACACTCACCGTCTTTTCATTATCTAAGGGTATGGGACTCAGTGGTTTTCGTGTGGGGTATCTCGTTACCAGTGATACCATTATGGATAAGCTGTATGGTGCCGCCGTATCTGTCTTAGGTGCAACGAATACTGCAGCCCAAATCGGGGCCATCGCCGCCTTACAGGATGAAAGCTTCTTAAAAGAATACCACAAAACCCACTTAGAGCGCCGAGATATGGTCTATGGCCACCTTAAAGATATCCCCGGTGTCACCATCTTACCTTCTGAGTCCGGCTTCTTATCATGGCTCGATATCTCAAGGCTTGGCTCCAGTCAAGAGATTGTCGACTACCT
>CAYJGI010000181.1:0-532 GCA_964369705.1 uncultured bacterium | reverse complement strand
ATCAAAAGAAAAAAACATCCCACAATCGGAGTAAAAACATATGAATATTACATTACGAAAAGAAACCCCAGAAGATTATAACAGAGTGGAAGAAGTTGCAAGAAATGCCTTTTGGAATCTCTATATTCCCGGTGCCCTTGAGCATTATGTGGTCCATGTCTTACGCCCACATAAAGATACTATCAGTGAACTCAGCTACGTCATTGAAGTCGATGGAATCGTAGAAGGTGCCATCTTCTATACCCATTCCAAAATCACTACAAAAGATCAAAAAGAAATGGCCGCCATTAGCTTTGGACCCGTCTTTATTTCCCCCCATTTGCACCGCTTAGGCCTAGGTAGAAAACTTATTACCCACACGCTACAAAAAGCCAAAACACTGGGTCACGAAAGAGTCTTAATCTTAGGCTATCCTTACCACTACCAGCCCTATGGTTTTGTCGGTGGCAAGACTTACGGTGTTTCTATGGCCGATGGTTTATTCTATACGGGGCTCATGGCACTTCCCCTTGTAGAGGATGCCTTTAGAGAT
>CAYJGI010000180.1:0-2138 GCA_964369705.1 uncultured bacterium | reverse complement strand
CTTAGCCAAAGACTTAGAAGACCTAAAAAATCGCTTGGCAAAAATCATTGTAGGTTACACTTACAACGACGCGCCCGTCACGGCGGCCGACTTAAAAGCCCACGGTGCCATGGCAGCATTATTAAAGGATGCCTTAAAGCCTAATATTGTACAGACGTTAGAACACACACCGGCAATTGTTCACGGTGGTCCTTTTGCCAACATTGCCCATGGTTGTAATAGCGTTATTGCCACACGAATGGCACTGAAGATGGCCGACTTTGTCGTGACAGAAGCGGGTTTTGGCGCAGACCTCGGCGCAGAGAAGTTTTTGGATATCAAATGCCGTATGGCGGGGCTTACCCCTTCTGCCGTCGTCATTGTGGCCAGCATTAGAGCCTTAAAACTCCACGGTGGCCTCAAAAAAGACGAATTACAGAATGAAAACATCGAAGCCCTACTTAAAGGAATTCCAAATCTTACAAAACACATCGAGAACATTCAAAAGGTTTTTGGCTTAAATGCCGTTGTTGCCATTAATAAATTCCCAACGGATACAGAGGGAGAAGTGGAAGCCGTTCGTAATGTATGCCGTGAGATGGGTGTCAACGTTGCCCTATCCGACGTATGGGCCAATGGGGGAGAAGGCGGACGTGAATTAGCGGAAGAAGTGGTACGTATTTCAGATCTTCCTAGGAATTTCACCTTTACATACGATAGTAATCTTTCGATTAAAGACAAGATTACAGCCATTGCCACGAAGATTTACGGAGCCGACGGCGTGGATTTTGCACCGGCAGCCGTTAAAGAAATGAAGAAGATTGAAGACATGGGCTTTATGGATGTGCCAATCTGCATGGCGAAGACACAATACTCTTTTTCCGATGATCAAAGTAAGCTAGGTCGTCCGGAAGGTTTTAGAATCACTGTGCGCAATGTAAGACTCAGCGCAGGTGCTGGTTTTGCCGTTGTTCTTACCGGTGCCATCATGACCATGCCCGGTCTTCCAAAAAAACCGGCGGCAGAGAATATCGACATTGATAGTAAGGGTACTATCACCGGACTTTTTTAAGCCATGGATACGAGGCTATTATATGGTAAAGACGTAGCAGACAAAATCAAGGCAGATCTTTTACAAATTGCAGATCCATTACCCAGTAAAGACTCTCTGAACACCAAAGCCACGTTAGCTGTAGTCATTTCCGGTCATAGTGAAGACAGTATGGCGTATTTTGACAGTATCCAAAGAACGGCAAAAGACTTACCCATTGACATTCGTCTTGTATCAACACCGGAGGATGTCACAAAAGAAGCTTTGGTAGACCACTTGACAGACCTAAATAACGATGATGATATTGACGGGATTTTGTTAATGCAGCCTTTACCTCCATCATTAGATTATTATGAAATCAAAGAGTATATAAACGAAGATAAAGACGTAGATGGTATTACGACTATCAATCAAGGAAAACTCTTTGCCGGCGATGGGCGTGGATTTGCCCCTTGTACCGCGGAAGCGGTAGTGTGTATCTTAGATTATTATGGGATATCTGTAGAAGGGAAAAAAGCTGTTATTATTGGTAGAAGTCCCGTGATTGGTAAACCCGTCTCTTTAATGCTTCTACAAAAAAACGCAACAGTCACCATCTGCCACAGCCGCACCAAAGAACTCGAAAAAATCACTAAAGAAGCAGATCTTCTCATTGCCGCCATAGGCAAAGCCAAGAAAATCACGGCAGACTTTGTGAAAGAAGGTGCCGTCGTTATAGACGTGGGTATAAACTACCTTGATGGTAAGATGGTCGGCGATGTGGATTCTGAGAATGTAGAAGGCGTTGCATCGGCTTTGACGCCGGTACCAAAGGGTGTTGGAAGCGTGACAACGATGGTGCTTTTTGAGCACCTTATACGGGCAAGAGAAAAAAATCACAAAATCCCCGTATAGCCCTTGACAATTTGTTAAAATCTGACTATACTAATCAATACAACACTTCAAAACCAGTAAAAAAAGCTGGTTAAAAATGTTGAAAATAATCAAAATAAGTGTTGACACTAAAGCATCACGGTGTTATACTTATAAAGTCGTCACGAAAAGGGCGACGCTGAACCTTGAAAAATAAACAGTGTAGAAAAAACGACCAGACAATGGAAAGTAAAAA
>CAYJGI010000179.1:1820-2160 GCA_964369705.1 uncultured bacterium | reverse complement strand
TTTTACCTAGGCCTACAGTAAAGCGGCGAATGCCCATGGCAATATCATCAATGGTAGAGCGTCGATCCATCAGCTCTTTCTCTACATCAATGTATCTGACAATGGGTCCTGCAATTAATTGAGGGAAGAGGCATACGAAGGTTGCAAGGGTGGTTAAGTTTTTTTGTGCTTTTACACGACCTCTATAGACATCGATGGTATAGCTCATCGTCTGGAAGGTAAAGAAGCTGATTCCTATGGGGAGTGGAACACCTGTCAAAGGAATACTAATATCCAGAAGGGAATTGAATGTTCCAATAAAGAAATCAATATACTTAAAAAACCCTAAAAGCGATAAATT
>CAYJGI010000179.1:0-1810 GCA_964369705.1 uncultured bacterium | reverse complement strand
CGTTTTTGCTTTTTTTGTGCCTCTGTGTTTTTCAATCATTAAGCTTGCTGTGTAGTCAACCAGGGAAGATATGAGTAGAAGTACCACATAAATTGGCTCACCAAAGAAGTAAAAGAACAAACTGCTTAAGAGTAGAACAGGATTTTTTAGTTTTTTTGGTGATAGGAAGTATAGCAAAAGTACAATGGGAAAAAAAACATACAAAAAAGTAATACTGGAAAACAGCATAGGCCACATCCTCCTAGAAAATAACGAGGATGCCTCTGGGGAATCCTCGTTTGTTGATTTGTTTATTAATAATTAAGCATTAAAATTTGCAATAATTTGATCCACGGTGGCCTCGCTACTCATGACGAGTAGAATAAGATTACCTTTTGTTGCGACTTCTACTTTTTCAGCAGCGACGCAAATCCATTTTCTTGGATCGGCATTGCTTTCCATACCACTGGCTATGGCAGCTACATCTTCGCCTTCAGGAACTTCTACAAGTACGACAGAGTGAGCAACAGAGCTCATCATGGCATCGCTGGCAAGACCATTAAAGCCATCTTTATACTCGGTAAATGCATAGAAACTGAAGTTTTCGCTGGAGAGGGGAACATCACCTACAGCAGGAAGATCTACACCATTTAATAGGGTTGCCATTAGTGCAGATAAGTCTGTGCCACCTGCATCCGGTGCTGGATCTGGATTGGTTTCCGGTGTTGGGTCGGGTGTTGGCTCAGGCTCTACTTCAGGGGTAGGATTCGGTGGTGCAATAGGAGGCTCATCGGAACCGTCTTTATCGTCATCTTCGGTATTTGGATCTACAGTGGGTACTTCAGGATCAACTACAGGATCTACCACAGGATCGGTGACAAGAAGATCGCCGCCTGTATCAGGTGCTAAAGCATCATTTCCTGTATTATCCATATCGGGGGTATAGACGTCTTCATCGGGGACAGTATCGCCGTTTAATTCGTAGAAATTCGTTAGGATTTTGTTGGCCATACCTGTATTACTCATAACAAGCATGATGGTGTCACCTTTTGTAACAACTTTTGTTTTTTCTGCGCTTACGCATACCCATTTGACAGGGTTGGCGTTTTCTGAAATTTCTTTTGCAATGGCTTCTACATCACCGTCTTTTACTCTGACAAGAACGACAGAGTGGGCAATGGAGCTGATCATCGCTTCACTGGCTAAGCCTTCTAAATTCTCATTCTAACGGATAAAAGCAAATCTCTCGAAGTTTACCTCTCTGAGGGGAATGTTGATGACATTGATTTCATCAAAACATTCTAATAAATCTTCCATCGCATCTTCAAAGCAGACTTCGGACATGGCAGGGGTTGTTTCATTGCCGCCTTGTTCTCCCTCGGTATCTCCACCGGTAGAACTTTGGCATGCAGCTAAGCTAAAGACCATTACAATAGCAAGTAATAAAACTAATATTTTTTTCATTTTTTTTACTCCTTTTTATTCAAACAGTTGTTGTTTGTTTGTTATACTGCTTAGACGTAGCGTAATTGATTAAGTTCCCAAAAAATGAAATTATCTTTTTTTTTTTGCAAACGAAGACTCTTTGGGTGCCTATTTATATGATATAATAAAATTGCACAAATTGCAAATTTTTTAACAATCTTTTGAAAAAAACCATGCATCAAGTGAATGTATATAAAGATGTTTTTTTTAATTGAAAAAAATCATGTTATTCCTTATAATAAAGAAAGAAAATTACAGGTAGGTAAAAGTATGAAACCTCTTAAAATAGAATGGAATCACGAAAGCACATCGTGTACCTTATTTGTACCTAAAGGAATCAAAGAGG
>CAYJGI010000178.1:1031-2243 GCA_964369705.1 uncultured bacterium | reverse complement strand
TTTTTGAGAATACGCTCTATAACGGTAAAAATCAAAGTAACGGTGTCACACTGAAAGAAGTGACAGCTCCGTTTTATGATTTTGATTCTTTTATGGCGGCTTATAAAGAGGCTCTTGCCTTTTATATGGACTATATACCCACACTGATGGATGCTACCTGTACAGCTTATAGGATACTAACACCTACGCCACTTTTGTCTTCACTGGTTTCCAATCGTGTTCAGATAAAGAAAGACTTAATGGATGGGGTAGGGGATAGTGATTACAATGTAGAGCTTATGGAGATTCATGGAATCGGCACGGTAGTAGACAGCTTATATGCCTTACGAAAACTTGTCTACGATGATCAATTAGTCGATATAGAATCTCTCAAAAGTATTCTTCAAAATAACTTCGAAGGAGAAGAAAGACTTCGGCAATATGCCATCAATCGTATCGATAAATACGGTAATGACATTGAAGAAGTCGATGCCTTAGCCCATGAGGTCATCCGGTTCGTGTCAGAATACATGTCAAAGAAAAAAACGCCAAGGGGCGGTGGCTATGGATTAAGTACCCAAACAACGACGAGTAATGTCCCCGATGGATACCATATCGGAGCCACGCCCGATGGAAGACTTCAGGGAAAACCCTTAAGCGATAATCACTCACCGAGCCCTGCCGTAGACTTAGAAGGGCCTACTGCTGCCATGTCCAGTATTGCCGCCACCGATCACAAAGGCATTGGTATGGGGAGTTTATTCAACATGAAATTCACGCCTATGCAGTTTGAAAGTGATGAAGGTATAGCTAAATTCATTCAACTGATTAAAGGTTATTTCAAAAAAGGCGGTTATCAAGTACAATTTAATGTGGTGAGTAACGAAACATTAAAAAAAGCAAAAGAAAATCCCGAAGCATATAGAGATCTCGTCGTAAAAGTGGCCGGCTACAGTGCAAGATTTACAGATCTCGACGAAGAATTACAAGACCAACTGATATTAAGAACGCTGTTTGGCGTTTCATAGGAGTATACATGACAGGAAATATATTTAACATTGAAAGATATGCCATTCACGATGGTGAAGGAATCAGAACACAGGTTTTTTTAAAAGGCTGCCCTTTAGCCTGCGCCTGGTGTGCAAATCCAGAAGGAATCAGACCAAAATTTGAGATTGTCTATCACAGAAATCGCTGTATGCTTTGCGGTGTTTGCAAAAAAAGGTGCAAACA
>CAYJGI010000178.1:0-1021 GCA_964369705.1 uncultured bacterium | reverse complement strand
CAGCTTTTTCCCGATCATGTGGAGATTGATCAAAATCGCTGTATCAAGTGCAAAAAATGCATCGAAGGATGTTACGCCGATGCCATCTTGATGATGGGCCGAAGAGCTACCGTCGATGATGTGCTCAAAAAAGTCATTCGTGATAAAGATTTTTATCAGGAGGGCCACGGCGGGATTACTCTATGTGGTGGAGAGCCGCTCATGCAGGCTGACTTTGCAAGAGAACTCTTACAAACGGCAAAAGAAAAAGATATTTCAACAGATATTGAGACGTGCGGTGCAGTGCCTTTTGAAGCTTTTGAAGCGTGTTTACCGTACTTAGATCATATTTTCTTCGATCTCAAATTCATAGATTCGGCAAAACACTTAGAATATACAGGCAAAGATAATAAACTCATCTTAGAAAACCTCAAACAATTACAAAACTTTGATGTACCTATTACGGTGAGAATTCCTGTTATTCCCGGTGTAAATGATGACGAAGACAACATCAAAAAAACAGCTCTTTTCATAAAAGAACTGCCAAAGGTTATCAAAGTAGAGCTCTTGCCATATCATAGGCTTGGCGTCAGTAAGTATAAGCTCTTAGGACTGAATTATACCCTGAACCATGTGGATGTACCCACTAAAGAAAGTCTTCAACCACTTAAGGAGATTTTCACTTCACTCTTAATCCCATGTCAAATTATATAAAGGAGACTATCATGGATTTTACAAAGAAGACCGTTATTGTCACCGGGGGGACCCGTGGGTTTGGCCTGGCCTTTTGCAAAGCTTTTGCCAGGGAAGGTGCCAATACCATTATGGCAGGGAGAAATCTCCATGAAGAATCTAAAGAAGCGTTGCATTGGGCAAAAGAGCATGGGTATATACTCCACCATATTTATTGTGATGTCACCGATAGAAAACAGATCATGGATCTCTATGATACGGCCATGGCAAAGTATGGATCCATTGACGTCTTAATCAATAATGCCGGCGTGAGTAGACCGAAGGCTTTTCTTGAGATGACAGAAGATGA
>CAYJGI010000177.1:0-2258 GCA_964369705.1 uncultured bacterium | reverse complement strand
TGGAGTTTTCTACTGAGGATAGTTGTTTTATGGTATTTGCTTCCAGTACTCGAAATAATGATTCTCCACCATGTGAAAAAATATCACTAATGGTTCTTCCCGACTCCTGTTCGATCAAAAAATCAGTATCTATGTGGGGAATTCGTGCTTTTTGAGATAAAAAGTCGCCCAGTGTCGTTTTTCCCGCGGCCATAAATCCAATTAAAATAATATTAGTTTTCATAGGACTTCTCCAAAATCTTTAAGTGATGGTAAAACAAAGGGTAAGATACATCAATGACATCATCGTGAAGCACACAGCTCTCCCCTTGAAGCCTAAGGGCAAAGATTGCCATAGACATGGCAATTCGGTGATCTAAGTAACTGTCAAAAGTAGTGCCATGGAATGATTTTGAACTTGGAATCATTTCAAAACCATCTTCATTTTCTATTATGTGGACGCCGGCCTTCGAGAGATTACGGACAATGGCACTTATTCGATTGCTCTCTTTGACTTTAAGTTCACCGGCACCTTTGACAATCATCGGTATACGGCTATAAGCTGCTGCAACGGCCAAAATCGGAATCTCATCAATGATTTGCGGTACGATTTTTGAGTCAATCTCTAATGGGCTCAGTGCATCCAGTGGTGATGACTTGACCGTAAGAGTGGCCACTTTTTCTCTTCCAAAATATTTTTCTCCGCTAATGGTAATGTTAGCCCCCATAGAAGTGAGTAGCTGAACAATCATGCATCTTGATTCATTAAAACCGACATCCTCCATAGTGATCTCACTGTTGGGTACAATGGATCCAGCCACAAGCCAAAAGACGGCAGAAGAAATATCGCGGGGAACATAAATGTGGCCCGGTGATATTAATGGTGAGGGACTTAATGTGATTTGATGTTCTTCTCTTATAATCTTAGCAGAAAAAGCCTCCATCATCAGTTCTGTATGGTTACGACTGGGCGCTTCTTCAAGCAAAGTAATTCCCAAATCGGTATAAAGCCCTGCGAGAAGCAGTGCTGATTTTACTTGTGCACTTTTCACTTCTATAATTTCACTGGTGGAGCTTAATTTTTTTCCGTGAATCACTAAAGGCGCATGATCTCCGCGAAAAGATGCTGTTAGTTTTGATAAGGGTTGTATAACACGATCCATAGGGCGACTCTGAATAGATCGATCACCGGTAATAGTTGAAGTAAAAGGCTGTGCAGAAAGAAGCCCCGTCATCAGCCGTAATGCTGTTCCGGCATTTCTTACATCAAGGATCTCTGTAGGCGGCTTCAAACCATGGAGACCTACTCCACTTACAACATAGCATTCATCTATTTTTGTAATTTTGACACCGAGCCTCTGAAGGCACTCCATCGTCGCAAAAACATCATCGCTTTCAAGTAGACCATGTATCACCGTTTCCCCTTCTGCTATGGCAGAGAGAATGAGGCTTCGATGGGATATGGACTTATCACCGGGGATTTTGATCGTACCTTTAAGGCCATTTGACGATAGTATCTTCATCGTTTACACTCCATGGACTCTTGCAAATGACAGCTCATCTCTATCACTTCAGCCATGAATTTTGTTACATAATCATGATAGTCTTCTTTCGCTTCTAATAAGGCTTTTTTGATGACATTTTCTTCTCTTTCGTGATTTCTTATCGCTAACCCATTGTGCGCTTTATATATGCCTATTTTTTGTACGGTGTCCAGTCTTTGTTGCAAAAGCACCACCAATTGCTCATCAATGGCGTCGATTTCTTTTCTTAGATTATCGATGTTCATAGCCTTTTGCCTCCAATAATAAGTCTAATAATACAAGGGAGATGGCTGACTCTACCACAACGGCACCCCTTACGCCAATACAAGGATCATGCCTGCCTTGGATTTTAACGGCCGTGTTTTTTTGTTCATTCAAATTCACGGTATTTTGCATAGTAGCGATGGATGCCGTTGGCTTGAAAGTTACTTTGATGTGAAGCTCACTGCCGGTGGTTATTCCACCTAGTATCCCCCCTTGATGATGGGTGCGGAGTTTTACATCTTCCCCTTCATAAGTCCATTCATCACTGGCTTCTTCACCGGTCATATGACCTAAAAGGACACCATCACCAAACTCAACGGCTCTTACGCCGGGAATAGAAAATAAGAAAGATGAAATTCGACTCTCAACATTATCAAAGATGGGCGAACCTAGGCCTCCGGGATATCCTGTCACTTGTACCGATACTGTGCTACCCACAGAAGTTCCTTTATCCATTGCCCATTTTATTCT
>CAYJGI010000176.1:1186-2317 GCA_964369705.1 uncultured bacterium | reverse complement strand
AATGCTTCTTCCGTATATGAAGGGGCAATAACGACTTCTGCAAAAAGCTTCGCCACTTCTTCTGCCGTTTCGCCGTCTACTTCGGTATTGAGGCCGATAATCCCGCCAAAAGCAGAAACGGGGTCTGCTTCGTAGGCTTTGATGTAGGCTTCTTTTAGAGTAGTGCCTAAGGCAACGCCACAGGGGTTGGTATGTTTAATCACAACGGCACAAGGCTCTTCAAAGGAATAGGCAATGCGTTTTGCCGCCTCCATGTCCACAATATTATTGTAAGAAAGCTCTTTCCCTTGAAGCTGAGTGGGAAGCGTCTGACATCCTGCGGTATTTTGATATAAAGCCGCCTTTTGGTGTGGGTTTTCACCGTACCTCAGATCCATGACCTTCTCGCCCATGGCCATGACGTATTTCGTCTCTTGCTGGAAAGCGCCGGTTAAGTAATTCTGAATGGTATAGTCGTACTCCGCCGTATGCTGAAAAGCCTTGAGCGCCAGTAGCTGACGTGTAGCTTCTGTCACTTCGCCTTTTTCTTTGATTTCTTCTGTAATGGCAGCATAATCGCTACTATCGACGACAACTGTTACACGGCTGTGGTTTTTTGCCGCTGAGCGAATCATTGTAGGGCCGCCGATATCGATGTTTTCGATGGCCATATCTAAAGTCACGCCATCTTTTTGGATCGTCTCTTTAAAAGGGTATAAGTTGACAACAACCATGTCGATGGGTGTAATGCCGTTTTCTTTCAGTGTATTAAAATCTTCTTCTAGGTTACGGGCTAAGATGCCGCCATGGATATTGGGGTGAAGAGTCTTCACTCTACCATCCATAATCTCGGGAAAATTCGTTACTTCGCTGATATAAGTGGCATGGATGCCATTATCTTTCAGTAGTTGGTAGGTGCCACCGGTGGATACAATCTCGTAACCCATGGCTACTAAAGATTGACTGAATTCCACAATACCCGTCTTATCACTGACGCTCATAATGACTCTTTTTTTCATATTATTCCTCCACAATCACTTGCTGATTGACGATTTTGATTTTTTGATCCACAAATTTTTTTAAAACCCATGTATACAGTTGATGTTCTTCTTGTAAGATTCGTGCCGATAGGGATTCCACCGTATCTTCAAC
>CAYJGI010000176.1:0-1176 GCA_964369705.1 uncultured bacterium | reverse complement strand
ACACCCCGAATAGCGCACGCCATAGGCTAAGGCTTGTCCTTGGGCATCAAGGCCTTTGAAGCTTGGAAGTAATGAAGGATGGATGTTGACGATGCGCTCTCTAAAAGCCTCAATAAAAAAAGCAGGTACAATCCGCATAAAGCCGGCCAGTACAATGAGATCAATCTCACCTTCTTGCAAGTACGTCATCGCTTTTTCATAGAAGGATGTCTTATTCCCATACGAGATGTAGTGGGCCGGTATGGCGTTGTCTGTTGCAATCTTTAGAGCGCCGGCGGAGGGTTGATCACTGATGACCATCTTGATTGTTGCCTTCAGGTCACCGGTCTTTATCCCCTGTAAAATCGCCTCAAAATTAGAGCCTCTTCCCGAAGCAAATACAGCAATATTCATATTAAAATCTCCTATATTAGGACTTGTTGCGTACCTTTTATTGTCTTACCGATGACGACGCCTTCTTCGCCCAGCTCTTTTAGCGTTGCTAATGCGAGGTCAGCTTCCTTTGGATCTACAAAAACGCACATCCCGACACCCATATTAAAAACGCGGAACATCTCTTTCTCTTCTACGTTGCCTTCTTCTTGAATGAGGTCAAAGATGGGGTTTTGTGGGAGTTTGGTTTTGTCGATTGCCACATCGATATCTACAGGCAGAATACGGGGGACATTTTCTAAAAGACCGCCTCCTGTAATATGGGCAAAACCTTTAACCGTTACGGCTTTCATGAGTGCTTCTGTGGCTTTTGCATAAATCTTCGTAGGCGTCAGTAAGACTTCTCCCACCGTCTTGCCCTGGAGTTTTTCCGGACGATCGTTCACCGTAAAACCTGCCGCATCAAAGAGGACTTTCCTTGCTAAAGAGAAGCCATTGCTATGGAGTCCTGAGCTTGGTATGGCAATCACCGTATCGCCTTCACAGATGGTACTACCATCTAAGATGGCATCTTTCTCAACGATGCCTACGGCAAATCCGGCAAGATCATACTCACCATCGGCATAAAGCCCCGGAAGTTCCGCCGTCTCGCCACCAATTAAAGCAGCACCCGATAGTAAGCAGCCCTCTGCAATACCTTTGACGATCTCTGCGATTTTTTCTGCTTTGATATTACAGCTACCGATATAATCTAAGAAAAACAAAGGCTTAGCGCCATGGACTAAGATGTCGTTGACGCACATT
>CAYJGI010000175.1:0-2325 GCA_964369705.1 uncultured bacterium | reverse complement strand
TAATTGTCGTCAATAGGTTCTTCTGTCAACGTGTTTTTGAACCAGCTAAAAGCCTTACTCTTGCCTCTTACTTTGGTGGCGGAGATGACTTTACCATCCAGTACTTGGATGATGGGATTCACATTAAGGAGCGTTCCTAAGGCTGCCTGTGTGGTGCTTAATCTTCCTCCTTTATGAAGATACTTTAAGGTAGGAACAAAAGCATACAGTACGACTTTTTCTTTGAGTACATCTAGGGCCTCTTTGATTTCTGCTCCGCTTTTACCTTCTTTTGACATATTCACTGCAACGTGGACCAATAGTCGTAGGGCGAAGGTGGTGTTTTTGGAGTCAATCAAGTGGATGCGATCGCTGTCGAGCATTTTTTTGGCGATGACTGCCGATTGATACGTACCACTTAAGTCACTTCCGATAAAGATGCCCACAACTTCATTGCCGGCTTCTAATTGTTTTTGAAATAAAGTAATAAACTCGGCGGGATTTACTTGGCTTGTAGAAGGCAGCTCTTTGGTGTTTTGTAGTTTTTCGTAGAATTCTTCTGTACTGATGTCTATTCCATCGGTATAACATACATCGCCAAAATTCACCGTTAATGGGGCGATTGAGATGCCTAACTGTTTTGCACTTTCTTGTGTAATATCACTGGTAGAATCGGTTATGATGTGTATCAATTTGTAATCTCCTTATGGTTTTTTTGGTGGGTTAATAAAATATTCGGCTAAAGACTCGAGGCCAAGTACGAGGCCTTTTAATTCTTCATTCGATAAATGATTGGTGACGTGATCAATCATGCCTTGATGAAAGGCATCGTGGATTTCACTGACTTCAATGGCCAGTTCCGTGGGGATGAGATGTACCATTCTCTTATCTGTTGTACTTCTCTCTCTTGCAATATATCCCTTCTTTTCTAATGGAATTAAGGCAGTTGTAAGCGTCCCCGGCGTGACTTTTAGTTTTTCTGCTATGGTGCCTGCCGTGGCATTGGGGTGTTTTAAAACCTGTTCCAGTAAATGAATTTCTGTCATTGATAAATTATGAAAACCATGTTCTCGAATGGCTTTCACTTCGGCTTGCAAGATTTGGTTAAAGATATTGACCATAAAATCGTTTAAAGCTTCTTGCATATAGAACCTCCTTTTATCTTTTGAATATCAAATTAAATATAGTATAGCATAGTGCTACTTAAGATGCAACTTTTTTTGAAGTTCAAATTAAATAGTCTGAATATTCTCTTGAAAAAAAAACCACCTTCCATTACAATAGAACAAAATGACGGAAGAGAAAGAGGTCAACCATGAAAAAAAACACCCCCCATTTCTCCATGGGGAGCGAAAATGATTATGCCTTTGTTTTCTCTTGCCCCGGTCGACATGAAGAGGCGGCAGGCCATCCCGTAGCAAAGCAAACGGGACGGAATTTTGAGAAATTCTTACAAGCGCTTAATCAGATCACAGGAAAAAACAGTTTTCATCGCAACCGTGTGACGATCACCAATAGCTGGGATCAAATCGAATATCAAGGCAAGACGGGAAGATCTGAAGCAGACCTCCAGGAAGTATTGTCGACACAAAATCTAAATAGGCTTTTGGATGAACTGGCCCACGTACAAGAAATCATTTTTTGTTCAGGCATACGGGCAGAAGTGGCTATCGGCGCACTAAAATCATCGGGACAGCTTCAAGATGTGAGAATTCTATCCATGCCTCACCTTGGCATGCGTGGCATCAATTCTATTAAGACAGACCTCTCAGGAGCCGCCATTATCCCGGCAGAAAAAGCCGTCACATTGGGAATCATCGAAAAAAAAGAAAAAACAACCTACAGTAGTGACAACACGATGAAAAGGCTTAAAGTGATTGCAGCAAAGGTAATGGCAGAAAACATTGATCCATTGATTCCATAAAAAGACCATAAGAAAAGCAGCTTCTCTATGAAGCTGCTTTTTTTGATTCAGTTTAGATTTGCCATAGGAGATTAATCAAGTCCATCATAAAACACACCGGTAAGAGATAGGCCATGGGGTGGCGCGATGCCAATCTCTTGAAGACGTTTTTTATCTTCCAGCATTGAGGATACTTTTTCTACAGCCATCTCGTGCTTCCCGATGGCCAGGAGGGTAGCGGTGATAATACGCACCATACCTTGCAGAAAACCATTCCCTGTAAAAACCATTTTTAAAAAAGGTCCTTCTTCCACAAAATCAATGTGATATATCTCACGAACCATTGATTTTGTTTTTGATTTTGCCGATGTAAAAGCGCTGAAATCATGGAGACCAATGAGGATTTTGGCGGCTTCATTCATAGCTTTTAAGTCGAGATGAGC
>CAYJGI010000174.1:1057-2326 GCA_964369705.1 uncultured bacterium | reverse complement strand
AGACCTCTCTTCTTTGGTTTTTTAATATTAAAACAGCTACAGCTGTTTTTAAAACGCAAGATATGTATTAGGTAAAACAGCTCTCCAGTATTTTAGTGAATGACAGAAGCCCTTCTAAGTCCTGAGAATCAAAACGACTTACAATGGGTGCATCAATATCTAAGACACCGACGACTTTACCTTCATGGTGGAGGGGAATGACAATCTCACTTTTGGAATTGGCATCGCAGGCAATGTGGCCGGGGAATTCTTCCACATTATCGACGACCATAGGTAGGTCTTTCTCCACGGCGGTACCACAGACACCTTGTCCCACCTTAATGCGAATGCAAGCGGGAAGTCCTTGGAAGGGACCTAAGACAAGTTCGCCTTTTTTTAATAAATAAAAGCCGGCCCAATTAATATCTTGCAGCGTATCGGCAAGTAGGGCAGAAGCATTGGCAAGATTTGCGATGAGGTCTTCTTCTCCATAAATAAGGCCCTGTAGATGAAGTTTAAGATCGTGATATTGTTCTTGTTTTGTGGTATAAGATTTTATTTCTTTTTTATACATTTTTCATCTTCTCCTTCAAAGAAACTTTGATGGCGATTTCTAAGGATTTTGTAATCATATCCACTGCCATATGGGGTGTTGCCGTGGGCCTTGTAAGAGACTGAATAGGGAGTCCCGGTACGTGTATGAAACCTCCTAAGATCTCTTTATACTTGGTATGCACGAGGTGCATCAGGCGATACATCACATCGTTACACACAAAAGTACCGGCAGTAAAGGATGGTCCCGAGGGGATTCCTTCTTCCACCATGGCCTGTAGGATTTGTTTGAGTGGAAGGTTCGTAAAATAAGCATCGGGGCCACTTGGAAGGATAGGCTCTCCATCGGCTTTATAACCATCATTATCGGTGAGCTTTGCTTCCATCCAATTGATGGCAACCTTCTCTACGGTAACAGTGGGTCTTCCTCCCGCTTGCCCCACACAAATCACAATGGAAGGATCTGAAGCTTTGATGGCTTCTTCTAATACTTCCGAGTCTTTACGAAAGACGGTGGGGAGCTTCTTCTTGACAATGGTGGCGCCTTCTATGGTATCAGGGAGTGCCTTCACGGCTTCCCAAGATGAATTCAAAAGATCTCCGCCAAAAGGGTCAAATCCTGTAATTAAAACAGTCATAAAAATTCCTTTCTAAGTCCGTAGATTTATCGAATATAGTCGGGGTAGACGGCTCTTTGTCCACCGATGAGTCGAGGTCTTGTCCGGCCATAGGCTACTT
>CAYJGI010000174.1:0-1047 GCA_964369705.1 uncultured bacterium | reverse complement strand
CCAATCATCTTAACGGAGGTTCTTACAGGAATCGCCACTGCTTTAAGGTGCATTCCAATCATCGTCTGTCCAATATCCATGCCAAAGTCGGCTTCAATGGATTCTACAAGGACAGGGTCTTTAAAAAACTCTTCATAAGCAATCGTAGCACCGCTTCCCCCTGCATGCTGGACAGGCCTTGCTGTGACTTCTCTCAGACGATGGGTAATGGCAAAATCTCTTTCCACCACCAGGGCACGATTAAGATGCTCACAACACTGTACCGCTAAGGAAATATTGTGTGTTTTTAAGATTTCTGATAATGATTCTAATATGGTTCTGGCCACTTGTAAGTTACCGGTAGAGCCGATTTTTTCACCGAGGACTTCACTGGTACTTAATCCCAAGACAAAAACTTGTCCCACAGCGGGTCTTACACCTTCCAAAAGCTCCATCACACCTTGATTAACTTGTTGTTTAATGGTTTCAAAATCGTTATACATTTTTTCTCCTACGCTTTAAGTAACGTAAATCATCGCCTTCAAAGTAATATAACTGGCTGGTTCCTAAGATTCTTGAAGCAATTCTTTCGCTATATCTTTCTCTTAAACTAATATCATCTAAGTTGGTATTGATGAGGAATTTTTTTTGATTTAAGATTCTTTTATTAATTAAGTGGAATAGCTCCTGCAAGACAAAATCCGTTACGCTTTCTGCACCTAAGTCATCGATGATTAAGAAATCGACACTAGAAAAATCCTTTGCTGTATAGACGCTTTCTTCATCATCGTAATAATCGTTACGAAGATACTCAAAGAGATCAATACTGGTGACGTAGATGACCGATCGATTCTGTGCCAATAGCTCTTTTGCCAGGGCATGGGATAAGAAGCTCTTACCTACACCGGGCTTACCACAAAAGAGCAAGTTGTCTAAGGTATCGTCAAAATCTCTTATGTATTCAAGAATGCCTTGACGATGGCTCTCCATGAGTGTCCTTGGAGATAGGGTAGCATTCTCAAAGGGAGTATCATCAAAGAGGGTGATATCAAAGGTGGAGTTGAGAGT
>CAYJGI010000173.1:0-2359 GCA_964369705.1 uncultured bacterium | reverse complement strand
GCACGCCCATGGCGTTGCTTCTTTTTTTTATTGCCTTGTCTTTTTCGTAGTCATGGTGCTTTTATTCTTTCCATATAGTAGGATAGAAGGAGTGTGATTTTATGGTTGTTGTTAGTTTGATTCTTTTTTGTTTGGGACTTCTCTTTATTGTAAAGGGAGGAGATCTCTTTGTGGAGGAAGCCACTTGGATGAGCGAAATCACGGGAATTCCCCGTTTTGTGATTGGTGCCACTATCGTTAGTATTGCCACGACTTTGCCGGAGTTGTTTGTCTCTATCATTGCCACCTCGAGGGGTGCTGTGGACTTAGGTCTTAATAATGTCTTAGGATCTGTGGCTTGTAACATGGCGCTAATCCTCGGTCTATCCATCTTGATTAAACCGACCATTGCACCGAGACGGCAGCTCTGGGATAAGTGTTTGTTGCTTGTTTTCTCTCTACTGCTTTTAATGTTCGCCGGACGAGATATGCACTTAACTTTAGGAGAGAGTAGTGCCCTTGCTATTATTTTGTGTCTTTATTTTTTTATGGCCCTTAAGGAGAGCAAGCTTTATACCGGTAAATCATCGACAAGACGACAAAAAAATAACAGAGAATCGGTCCTGCCCCATATCATCAAATTCGTCTTCGGCCTCATTGGTAATGTGATGGGTGCCAATCTCTTAGTAGAACACGGTACACAATTAGCAAGGCTTTTTGGTGTGAGCGAAGGCCTCATCGGTCTTACATTGGTGGCTCTAGGGACTTCTCTCCCAGAACTCACGACGGCCCTTGTTGCATTAAAGAAGGGGGAAGGGAGTCTATCCATGGGTAATATCTTAGGTGCTAATATCCTGAATATTACCATGATCCTGCCTCTATGCTCTTTCATCAGTAAAGGCCATTTAGAAGTCATGGGTTCCATGTCGAGCCTCTTTATCCCCATTCTCCTTGCCATGATTTTCACCATTCTGGCGCCTACTTTATTTACGAGAAAGATGGGAAGATTGCAAGGATTAGGCCTGATTGCCCTTTACGTGTTTTTTTTGTACATGGCGTTATAAGATTGTGTTTTTATTTAATATCATGTATAATTGATTAAAGAAAGCTGTAAGAAACGGACAAGGTGAAAATCGTGGAATTAGAAAACCGAAGACCCTCCATCAAAGAAATTTTATTTAGTGAAAAAGGTTTTTATAAAAACCTGATTATCTTAGCGCTTCCTATTATTTTGCAAGGCATCTTAGGAAGTTCTCTTAATTTTATCGATACGCTGATGATCGGCTCCTTAGGAGAGATCCCCGTGGCCGCCGTAGGTGTTGCCAATCAGCTTTTTATGGTGTATCACGTGACCGTCTATGCTTTAGCCAGCGGTAGCAGTATCTATATGAGCCAGTTTTTTGGGAAGAAGGATTATAACAGCATACAAAAAGTCATGGGCTTAGGTTATGTGGCCATCTTGATTTTTGGTACCGTTGTTACGCTGATTTTGTCTTTGTTTCCTGAGTTTTTCTTAGGTCTCTTTAGTGATGATCCTACCGTTATTGCATCGGGAACGTCGTACCTTCGTATCATACTCTTTAGTTATCTTATTACGGCCATTACTTATTTTCAGGCGGCAACACTGCGCTGTGTCCAAAGACCGAAATTCCCCATGGCCGCAAGCTTCATTGCCATCTTTACGAATATCGGCCTGAACTATGTACTCATCTTCGGAAAATTCGGTTTTCCGGAGCTGGGTGTAGAAGGAGCAGCCATTGCTACCGTTATTGCCCGTGTCATTGAGTTTGTCCTTGTGACTTTCTTTGTTTTTATGAAATCTTCTCCCATACGGGGCAGAGTCCATCATTTTTTTGGCAATTCCAAGGCCATGATTCTTCCAATCCTGAAGACACTTTCGCCGATTTTTGCTCAAGAAGGTCTTTGGGCGATTGGTACAGTGACTTGTATGGCTGCCTACGGAAAACTTGGAACAGAAGCCCTCGCCAGTGTCCAGATTGCAAAATCCATTAATGAGTTTTTCGTCAATGCTATTTTCAGCATTAGTATTGCGGCCCTTGTCGTCATCGGTGCAGAGCTTGGAAGGGGCGATAAGGTAAGGGCACAAAACAGCGCTTACCGTGTCTGTTTTATCACCATGATTATCGGCATTATTATGGGGACGGTCATGATTCTCCTTGCGCCTATGATGCTATCTATGTATGATGTGGCTCCGGCAGTGAAACAATCTTCTGTCTGGATTCTACGCTCCTACGGTTTAATCGATGGCTTGAGAGCCATTAACTGTGCTCTCTTAGTCGGCGTCCTCCGTGCCGGCGGCGATACCATCTTTAGTTTTAAGGCGGAGGTGGGTGCCATGTGGTTTGTTGGTGTGCCCATG
>CAYJGI010000172.1:0-2359 GCA_964369705.1 uncultured bacterium | reverse complement strand
TCTACTTCTGCAAAATTTTCCACCTGTAATGCAATTTCATAGTGTCCATTTATGCCTTGTGCAAATCCAAATGTTCTACCAGTCATTTTTTCAAAATCTTTTCTACCGTAAAGTAAAAATAGTGTGCCATCTTTAATTAAATACACATTTTCTGTTTTTTCATCTTCTTTTATTTCAAACTCCAAAACATCTCTGTAAAACTTAATCATTGTGGGCATATCTTTTACAAAAATCCCAAATCCATCTAACTTCATTTTACACCTCGCAAACTATAAATAATCTTTAGCACCATTATAGAGTAATAAAAGTATTTAAGCAAGAAAACCCCAAAGACCAAAGCAAATGCCGTTTTGTTCTATCACCGGTAATACAATAAAAAAAAGACTTCCCAAGGGGAAGTCTTTTTGAATCCATAACAAATTATCTCTTACTAAACTGTGGTGCACGACGGGCCTTCTTAAGACCGTATTTCTTTCTCTCCGTCATACGTGGGTCACGGGTTAAGAAGCCTGCTTTCTTAAGGGGCTTTCTTAAGTCGCCGTCTGCCATTAGTAAGGCTCTTGCGATACCGTGTCTTAAAGCGCCTGCTTGACCTGTAAAACCGCCACCTTTAACTGTTGCGATTACGTCAAACTTGTCTTGTAGCTCCACAAGGGCTAAAGGCTGCTTTGTAATAACTCTTAAAGTCTCAAGACCAAAGTAGTTTTGTAAGGATTTGCCGTTCACTGTTACATTGCCGGAACCGGGGTAAAGTCTTACTCTAGCTACGGAGGTTTTTCTTCTGCCTGTACCATATAAGTATTCTTTTTTTGCCATTGTACTTTTACCTCCTTATCCTATAATGTAATGGTTTCTGGTTGTTGTGCTTGGTGCTCGTGGGCATCTCCTGTGTACACTCTAAGTCTTGTGAGCATACGAGAAGCTAACTTGTTCTTTGGTAGCATACCTTTAACGGCTAACATCACAAGTCTTTCAGGGTGTTTTTGGAGCATATCTGCTGCTACGATGCCTTTAAGACCACCTGGATATTGAGTGTGGCGATAGTACATCTTCTGACTCCATTTATTACCGGTTAGGACTACTTTGTCGGCATTCAGCACGATAACAAAGTCGCCTGTATCCACGTGGGGAGTATAGATTGGCTTGTTCTTGCCCATAAGAATCGGGGCGATTTTGCTACATAATCTACCTAAAGTCTTACCTTCGGCGTCGACTACGTACCATTTTCTTTCTACTTCAGATGGCTTTGCCAAATAAGTTTTCATTGGTTTATCCTCGCTCTATTTACATCATAATATTACGTTGACTCTCAAAGTGCTTTCTAAAACTACCGGGGCTAACGGAGTTTTTACACGCATAAATATTATACAGAATAGCCCTCATAATGTCAAACTTTTTTTATATCATTCAAGTGCCATGGGGTGACAGTATCCTATGAGTCAACCATATGGCCCCTTTGAGCCACTGCTTCCAGCATAAAATCAGTTGTATTCTACATCCATCAGCGTGAGGCCCCTGGCGGGAGCACTCTGTCCGATTCTTTCTTCTCTTCTTCCTTCTAAGACTTCCGTCACCGCTTCCGGTTTCTCCCTTGTTGATCCCACTCTCACTAAAGCGCCGGCCATAATACGAACCATCTGGTACAAGAAGCCATCGCCGGTAAAATACATCTCAATAAAAGGCGGATGCTCTTCCACGCGCACCTCAAAGAGGGTGCGTACCGTCGTCTTGCGGTGATCGTGATTGTTGTTCTTACTGAAAACAACAAAATCATGGGTCCCAAGGAGGCGTTTTGCCCCTTCTCTCATGGCGCCCACATCAAGGGTATAGGGGATATGCCATGCCACTCGATCTAAGAAAACATTCTGCAAGTCAGCCACGTAGACACGGTAACGATACGTCTTCTTCTTGGCATCGGCAATGGAGTGAAAAGAAAGATCCACTTCTTCCGAGTGTTCGATATAAATATCCTCCGGTAATTCATTGTTTAGGATCATCATGAATTTATCGGCGGGAATCCCATGACCGGTAAAAAAATTCGCACTTTGACCCAAGGCATGGACACCGGCATCGGTTCTCCCCGACGCCAATACGGTCCTTTTTTCCCCTGTGGCGGCATAGAGTGCTTCTTCTACGATTTGTTGGATACCTATGCCGTTTTTTTGCCTCTGCCAGCCTGCATAGTGGGTGCCATCGTATTGAATTTTGATTTTAATGTTTCTTATCCCATCATTTGCCATAGGAGGCTTCCTCCAAGTACCACAAGAGTTATTAAAGGGATCATCCCATCAATCTTCTTAAACTCCAAAACCTTAAACTTCGAACGATCCTCTCCACCACGCTAGCAACTCGCATCCAA
>CAYJGI010000171.1:1656-2380 GCA_964369705.1 uncultured bacterium | reverse complement strand
TTGTTATAAGGTTAGTGAGATTATCTCAATGGGCACTTGGATGTTGATACGGAGATTTCGAAGCCACATGCTTTGATAAACCTATTTAATTCAAATTCACTCTGTTGAGATCGTGGGCCAATTTTGATTTCCGTAATGAGCTCATTCAGTCTTTCTAATGGTAATTTGAGGACTTCTTTTATTCGTCCGTTAACAAGTTTATGATCAATAGTATAAGATTTGTCACAAGATTTTTTAAAATCCACAGTTCTCACTTCCTTCTCTGAGGAGAAGCTGGGATGTTTCATAAAAGCTCCGGTACTAATAATATTGCTCATCAACCAGTCAATGTTAGGAGCTAAAGATGTAGGTGACTCACCGGTTTCTAAATAGTCCTTGATGGCCTCATAGACCACATTGCTACTGATATCAGGCGGATATTGAACCGAAAGAAACATATAAAGTCCTTGATTATTAAAATAATCTCCAATCTTTTGCCAATCAAAGGTGATGCATACGCCACGGGCGTTATGGGCATATCTTTCCCATTGTGCCACATCATCATCTAAAGTCGTGAAACATACCACATAGGGGTAGTCACATGTAACCATATTTATTGCTTTATTAAATAATTCTCTGCATTCATCATGATATTTATGATCCAGCTCACCTATTAATTTATTTTCATACAATTTTATGAAGTGAATCACTTCTTCTTTATCATTCATAGATGCGACGCTCCCAA
>CAYJGI010000171.1:0-1646 GCA_964369705.1 uncultured bacterium | reverse complement strand
CCAAGCCATAATTCCTTGTTTTTGAGGATTCCATAGAGTGCGTCCACCGATGTATAATGATATAGGTATTTTTGCTCTTCTGTGTGATTGTCCATAAGATACCTCCACTGCACTATCGTATTTTGAAATATTCATCTATATAAGTGCTTAACACCTTTACCCCACGAAAATAATGCCAAAGTAAGTAATTCGATCTTCGCTATTTAGTGATTCAAGGCCCGTTAAGGCAGCGAGTTTTGTGATATCGACGCCGTAGGCGGAGACGGAGGAGCGTTTTTTGGTTGGGTAGGGGCAGGGCTCATGGGTCACCGCTTTACAAGGGGTGCAGTATTCACAGTCACCGGTAGCCAATGTTAGGACGGGGGCATCGTATTGCTCCACATCATCTGTGACTTGGCGCAGGGTTTTTTTAAAATCTTTGACCCCATGATTGATGCTGTCCCAGTCTTCGAGGCCTTCTTTGGCGTAGGCTTTTTGGACGACGATGGCGTGCTTGTAGGATTTTGCATTGTCGATTAGGTGGTGGATATCGCCGGCTCCCGGTGGACAGCCGTGGTTTTGCCCGTACTGACCGCATAGATTCTCTTCACAAAACTTACGAAAAGTCGGATCAAAGGGGACGTCATGGCCCCGGAGTATTGCGGTTTTGATGTGAAAACGCTTCTCTAAAGAGGCGGTGTAATCCTTTAGTCTTTGTTCGTTTTGCATTGTTTTACCTCGATTACTTGAGCGATATAGATGACATCCTTTAGGTCACATTGATGGTGCATCTTCTCAAAGTATAGCATATATTCATCGGCTTGTGGATGGTAGTAACAATGAATTGTGCGTTTTTTTGAGGCTTTTTTAATCAAAATTACAAACGAAAATGCAATACCATGGTACGCTTTTTTTGATCGGATATTTTCGTTGCAATTCTCGTATAACATTTTAGCTGTTTGCGCATTTCTTTTGAGATTTCACCGTAAAAACCTTTGATGGATAGAATCTTGATTTGTGCTTTATGGGCAAATAATTGTGGATCATCAATATAAAAATGCATCAGTGCATTTTTGTTGCCTGTTTTTTTTACATAGCGATTCACGTATTTTATACCATAGGAATCGGTGGCATCAAAGAGTAACTCAGCATCAGAAAACTGATTTTTTAGTTTTGTGATAAGCGCCACAACCACATGCTACATAAAATATTGAAACACACCGGCAACAACAAAAATCGTAGGCAGCTGGCAGTTCATAAATTGTGAAAAATCCAGTTCATTGGCATTGCCTTGTATGAAAGTTTCGTTTTTAAGAATTCCAAGAACCGACGCTCTTTGCTCCATAACAGAAGGGAAGTCCACTTCATAAAAACAAACCTGATTGGCCCATTGATTCAGTCGATAAGCCATGGTTTCTAACCCGCAACCAATAGAGACCACATTCCCTATAGGATGCCGGTGGATAAAATCGGCGACGACTTTGTCCATGACCACTGCCCGTGAAGCCGATGCCATCATAGCATACTCACTGCTTTTTTTTGTAATGATGTTATGGGGTAAGAGTCCTTCAACACTTAAGGCTTTTTCATCATAAAAATAGGTGGGGAATTTTTTTGAGATGTATATGCGAGCCATGAGTGGGATAAATAAAGTGTCTGGAACACCG
>CAYJGI010000170.1:0-2395 GCA_964369705.1 uncultured bacterium | reverse complement strand
CGCCGTTGTTACCTTCGTTACCTTCATTACCTTCGTTACCTTCTTCTCCACCCGGTGTGCCTGTATTTGTACAACCGACAAAAACAAGAACAAACACAAGTAAGAGCGCCAATAACAATGATGCAGATTTTTTTAACTTCATGTTTTTTTCTCCTTTGTAAAATATAATAATATTGAAAAACAGTGTTTTTCAAATAAAACTAAGCTTTGTTAATTAAGTGGCACGCCACTTGATGTCCCGGCTCTACTTCTTGCAGTACGGGGATTTCTTCTTTACAAATATCCATACAATACTTACAGCGGGTATGAAAGGCACAACCGGAAGGCATGTTAATGGGGTTTGGTACGTCGCCTTCGATGGAAGCCATGATCTTCTTTGCTGTAGGGTCCGGTATAGGAATGGTATCAATCAATGTCTTCGTGTAAGGATGAAGATGATTGGTGTAAATTTGTTCGTTGGTGGCAACTTCTACTAAGTTGCCGAGATACATAACGCCGATACGGTCACTAATGTGCTTAATAACGGCAAGATTGTGAGAAATAAAGAGGTAAGTGAGGCTAAACTTCTCTTGCAGTTCTTGTAATAGATTGAGGATCTGTGCTTGAATCGATACGTCGAGGGCCGATACAGGCTCATCGCAGAGAATAAAGCTTGGATTTAAGGATAGCGCCCTTGCAATACCGATACGCTGTTTTTGACCGCCGGAGAATTCATAGGCATATCTTCTATGGAAAACGGGATCAAGACCAACGGATTCTAATAGTTCTTGCGCTTTTTCTTGTCTTGCTGCGCCTTTCAGGCCTTCTTGTACTTTAAGGGGCTGGGTAATAATCTTACCCACAGTTAGCCTTGGATTAAGAGATGCGGAAGGATCTTGGAAGATGATCTGCATTTCTTTTCTGAGGCGCTGCATTTCGTCCCTTTTGATATTGGTCACGTCTTTTCCATCATAGATGATTTTGCCAGCGGTAGGCTCAATAAGACGAAGAAGGGTTTTACCTAGAGTACTTTTACCGCATCCAGACTCTCCTACGAGACCGAAGGTTTCGCCTTTTTTGATCTCGAGGCTTACACCGTTTACGGCTTTTACGTATTTTTTTGGTAGAAAGATCCCTTGAGATACGGGGTAGTGTTTTTTTAGATCAATGATTTGTACTAAATTTTCTTGATTCATATTGTCCTCCCTATTTCACTGGATAAAAACATCTGACAAAGTGGCCCGGTGTAACTTCTGTGAGTTCTGGCTCTTCCACTTGGCATTTGTCTTGTCTTTTTTCGCAGCGATTATAAAAGCGGCAGCCGGTGTAACCTTCTTTAACTGCCTGCACCATGCCCGGGATACTGTAAAGGGTCTCTTGATCTTTGTCAAGCCTTGGGAGGCAAGCAAGGAGTCCGTGGGTATATGGATGCTCCGGATTTGCAAAGAGTTCATCGGTATTCGCTTCTTCCATGATGCGACCGGAATACATAACGATAATTCTTGAACAAATATTGGCAACAACCCCTAAGTCGTGGGTAATCATGAGGACTGACATTTTGTTCTTTTCGTTAACATCGAGCATTAATTTCAGAATCTGCGCTTGGATGGTTACATCGAGGGCCGTCGTTGGTTCGTCGGCAATGAGTAACTTACTGTTACATGCCATTGCAAGGGCAATCATAACACGTTGACGCATTCCACCGGACATTTGGTGAGGATATTCTTTCATCCTTTGCTCCGGTAGTGGAATCCCTACTTCTTGAAGAAGGGTTAAGGCTCTCTGTTTTGCTTCTTTCTTAGAAATCTTCTCGTGGAAGATGATACTTTCTGCAATTTGATCGCCAATCTTATGTATGGGGTTGAGGGAGGTCATGGGCTCTTGGAAAATCATAGAGATTTTTTTGCCTCTGATTCCGCTCATGTCTTTTTGTGTGAGCTTCAATAAATCTTTGTCTTCAAAGATAATTTCACCTGCTGCGATTTTACCCGGTGGCTCTGCCACAAGGCGCATAATTGAGAGGGATGTAACACTCTTACCGCAACCGGACTCACCGACAATGCCTAAGATTTCGCCTTCATTAATGTGAAAACTGATATTGTCTACGGCTTTAATGGTTCCGTCATCTCTCTTAAAGGTAGTGGTAAGGTTTTTGACTTGTAATAGAGGTGCTTCCATATGTATACTCCTATCTTTCGGTATTTTTCCTGGTATGGTAAGTTAGCAGTGGAAACCACCATCTACTAATATTACATTGCCTGAAATATAGTTTGCTCCATCGTCCGATAAAAACATGTAAGCGCCGATGAGGTCTTTGATCTCACCCAGTCTTCCAAGGGGCACTTGACTGAGGAGCGGGCCACTTACGCTTTCATCTTTATATCTTTCTGTATATCGATCCATGTTGATAAGACCA
>CAYJGI010000169.1:0-2414 GCA_964369705.1 uncultured bacterium | reverse complement strand
CTCGCCTTCGAAGTCGTAGTCATAAGAACCGGACATGATTCCGTTAAAGAGGAAGGGTGAAAGCATAAAAGTATCTTCCGACTTCAAAGGTGCATCTAAGACGTACGCCGTATCCTCTTCAACAATGGGGAAGAAAGTCGTCTCTGCTAAATCTATGTAAAAAGTTAAGAAAACACCATTAAAAGGCTCTCCGGCGTGGATTTCGAAGTAATCTCTGCCGTTAATATCGGAATTGATATAACCCCAGATTTCCATCTCTTCACCGAGGTCATCGTAGTTGCCCACATAATCTGTAATCGTCATGAGTCCATACCACTCAGAAGGATTGACCAAAGTCTCTACGTGGACCGTCTCTTCGGTACCGTACCCAGGAGGCGTAAAGGCAAAGAGATCGTCCAGTTCTTCTTCTAGATCGGAAAAGGCATCCTCAAGCTCATCCTCGAGGTCAGAAAAGATATCATCAAGCTCATCTTCCAGTTCACTGGTACCACTGCTACAAGCGGTAAAAAGTGTAACACCCAACAGCAACGCCAATAATAATGCTATAATTTTTTTCATGTTGTACTCCTTATCAATGGATTAATTTATAATAACATTACAATAAAAAAGGCTTTTTTCCCCCCTACAAATATATGAGTTTTGTAATAATGGATAGGAGAGAACTGTAAAAATATACAAGATAGGAGCAGTCCACGTTAAAGAATCGCAAAAATCATCTCTCAATTGAAACGGGAGCAAACAGTATGGTATACTAATCACAAAGAATATGTCGATTAGGGTGTTGGGGTTTAGTGATTCAGATAAAAAACAGTCTAAACGACGGCAAAAGAGAAGGAGTTTTCTAAATGAAAAACACGAAAAAATTATTGTTGGTGGCCATGGCACTCATCATGGTGCTGATGGTTTTTTTGACCGGTTGCAGTGGCGGAGGCGATACCGATAATCCCGATGTAGATCCAAACGGGAATGAAAACGGGAATACGCAAGAACCGAAGGATAAAGATGCTTTCAGCGGTATCTGGATTCACACCCTAAGTGGAGATCATATGACCATCGATGGTATCGGTGCCTATGAATACCAAAGGGAGAATGAAACCATCACCGGTCAGTATACCATTCAGGAAGACAAGATCCACTTCGATGAAGAGTTCCAATATAATACCGGCTTTTTGATGGAGGATAGTGGTGCCCAAGGAGGAAACCTTGTCCTCGAATATGATGGTGGCTCAGACTGGTTCGGAAAAGATATTCCCTTTGAAGAATCGACAGGCGCCGTCACCGTGAATATCGAAGATGAATTAGGTGAATGGTCAGGATCCGGTAATAATCATAAGAATCTGATTCTCTACGATGACGAAACCTTCGTATTCGAAAGCGATGCGGGTGGTTTTGAAGGCAACTATCAATATGAAGAAGGACAACTCACCCTTCGAGCCGACAATGGGAAGACGATTGATGGTTATTTTGCAGATTATGGCAAAGGCAATGGCAATGTCATAGAGTTAATGGGATACAGCGATTACTTCTACAAGCCGGCTCCAATACCGGAAGATGGCTACTTTAGCGGACTGGAAGGAACTTGGTATAATGAAGATACCGGTTTAACCATTGATTTTTATTACAATAATACGTATCGTGTAACGGCAGGCAGTGTGGATTTTCCCACGGAAGGCGACTATATGGATGACTACGGTACTGTGATGATGTACGCTTTAGGAACGAATGCCCGTGACGCATGGCCGGAAAACGTCTATGCCGAACTTCAAGCCGTCTTCGATGGAAGTAATGCCGGTCAAATGTACTTAATCGGTACCGATTATTACTTCTCAAAGATTGGTCAAGTGGAAGAAGGCGATGGCGTATCCCTCGTAGTCAGTGATGGCTCTTACTTCAGTGAGATGGGGATTCCCATCATGATGAATTCTTCTGGAGAAGCGTATTTACTGGAAAACGGTGTAGCGATTTATGAAGAAGGTGGTGGCAAATACGAAAGAACTTTTGCAGAAACAGCGATCACCACACTGAGTGACAGGGAAGTTAACGGCTACAGAGAATTGACGATTCAAGTAGACATCAAGGTTCCTTGGTGGGCCATTACGTCCAATCAAGAAACATACACCTACAATCATCGCTGGGCTTTTATAGACTATGAAACGGGGTATGTGATACCGACGGACTCTGATTTTATTAGGGAAGTCGATGGCGATACAAGACTCTATGCCTATGAGCTTCCTCATATTGGCGGAGATGGAGATTTTGGTTTGGCAAGTACTTATGACTATGGTTTCAGAGAAGGCGACTATTTCTTTAGGGGGACGTATACCAAGATCATCGTTATGCCCCTTGATTATCATGGCTTAGTGATGGGCTTTATTCCACCGGCTGAGACTTACGCCGATAACGTCGATCGAAGA
>CAYJGI010000168.1:0-2462 GCA_964369705.1 uncultured bacterium | reverse complement strand
CGATGTGGTAGAAAAAGGGCAAGAGATTGCCAAGATGGGTAGTACCGGTCGCTCAACAGGTAATCACGTCCACTTTGAGATTCTTTATAACGGCGATCGATTAAATCCTATGAACTACTTCAAGTAATTTCAATCAAAACAACAAAACAAATCCCATAAAAGCGGCGTAATATACGCCGCTTTTTGTTATGTATTTTTACGCAATGCTTTGGCTTTGTGCTCTGAGCGCCTTACAAAAGTCCACGGGATAAAACATCGCCTCACAGTAGGACGATTTTAAGATACAAGGGACAAAAAACAGGAGCCTCTATGAGCAACAGGCATTTCTTTTTTACCTCTCAAAAAGGTACTTTATTGTAGACTATTGAAGAAAGGACTTGTTTTTGGTATGATTAAAGGATGAGAGGATAGAATCCATGGTTTTTTTACAGAATAAAATATACAAATTAATCAAAAAAATGAATCGCCATTATACACTATTACACGTATCCAGACAAAAAAGCATGGAGACTTTGAATATAGAAGTATACTATGATGATACCGATAGAGACCGAGTCTATCTTCTGATGGAATGGGCCAATACCTGTGCAGAGAATCTAAAAAGAAGATTCCACAGCAGTTTTGATGGCAAGATTATCATCGTGCTACATACGAGGGAAGAGGCCTTGAAGCAACTCAGCGGTCAACCAAAGGCAGAAGGCATCTTAGGCCTTTACAAGGGAGGCATCATCCACCTCTATTATCCAAAGGATATGGATAAGGACGATCTAAAACCATACGATGTGATTTTTCATGAGATGGTTCATGCCATCTTAGATGACTTAACGGTGGGGAACTGTCCACCGTGGTTCTCAGAAGGATATGCCCTATTATTAGAGAAACACGCAGAAGAAACCAGCATCCAAAGGACACCCCTTTCCAAAACGCCAATGGCCTACAAGATGATGACGGAGAAATTCTATCAGCTCCCCCACGAAGAAAGCTATATGAGGGCGCTACTTCTCGTCGAGACCATCGAAAAAACAGTGGGCGAACAAAAACTGTTCCAAATGATTAATAATATGGCAACTGCGCAAAAATTAGATTAACAGCTTAACAGCGACTATTTTTAGTTAAACAAGCTGTATCAGCATATCTTTGGGAGGTAACAACATGGCAGACAGAATTCTTATTATAGAAGATGAAAAACCAATCGCCGATATTATTGATTTTAACTTGCGCAAAGAAGGCTTCGAAACAGTGATGGCCTATGATGGCAAACAAGGCCTGGAAAAAGGTCTTTCTGAAGAGTTTTCATTGATTTTACTGGACATCATGCTACCCATTATGGATGGTTTTGAAGTCTGCAAAAAACTAAGAGAAAAAACGGCAACGCCTATTATTATGGTGACGGCCAAAGAAGAAGAACTGGACAAAGTCTTAGGCCTCGAACTGGGTGCCGATGATTACGTTACAAAGCCCTTTAGCAATCGAGAGCTTCTGGCTCGTATTCGCTCCAATCTCCGTCGCACAAAGACTCAGACGCTACAACCGATTCAGCAAAAAGACGGAAAAATGTACGGCGACTTAATCCTTGATTTTGATCAATATGTGGTACAAAAAAAAGGTGTCAATATTGCCATTACCGTTAGAGAATTCGAACTACTCAAGCACTTAGTCAGTCGCAGTGGCCAAATCTTTACAAGGGAAACTCTACTTAAAGAAGTCTGGGACTACGACTACTATGGAGATGCCCGTACTGTAGATGTGACAATCCGCCGCCTGAGAGAAAAAATCGAAGACGATCCCGCCAATCCTGCCTACATTATGACTAAAAGAGGCGTGGGTTATTACTTTAAAAAACCATAGGAGAAGCTATGTTTAAGAGCATACAATGGAAAATTGTACTTGTTTTCTGCCTTTTGACATTGGTGGCTATGCAATTCATGGGGCTTTCCCTCACCACAAGCCTTCGAAACTATTATTTACAAAACTTCGATGCAGCCCTCACCACCCAGGCAAGCCTACTTAGCTGGTCTATTGAACCCATCTTCACACCGGAAGAAGAGGGCGAGATATCACCTTTGTCTTTTCGCGCCCAAGTGCAGAATTTTGCAACACAGACCGATGGTGTCACCAATATTATCATCTTAGACCGTACAGGTGAGACGCTTCTTAGTATCGATGAAGAAGGGGAGAACTTAGTACCCATACTGACGCCGGAGATTATCGGTGCCTTAGAAGGTGAGATTACCATGAGCACCATCACCGACGCCACCACCGGCGAGGCTACAAGAAGACTAGCATACCCGGCAAAAAAAGGAGAAGAACTCCTGGGCGTCGTCTACATAGAAGCATCCCTTCAGAATACGTACGCCATCTTAAGTAATATTCGGTCCATCATCCAAAACGCAACCATAGCCGCCATTGTGATTACCATTTTGCTTTCTTTCTTTTTGGCCCAAACCATTACAAAACCCATT
>CAYJGI010000167.1:0-2483 GCA_964369705.1 uncultured bacterium | reverse complement strand
GGCTTCTTCTTGCAATCTCTTCCGCGCCGTCTTGATGGATGGCAATCTTTAATATGCCGGCACTTCTTGTCACAATCCTCGTTAATTGCTCTAAGGTATAATATTGAAGCCTACTGATAATGCCAAAACGATCCCTTAGGGGACCTGTAAGGAGGCCTGCCTTCGTTGTTGCACCTACTAAAGTAAATTGGGGTAAGTCAATCCGCAACGATCTGGCACTTGGCCCTTTGCCGATAATAATATCTAAGACGTAATCTTCTAAAGCAGGGTAAAGAATCTCCTCTACCGTGCGGTTTAAGCGATGGATCTCATCAATAAAGAGCACGTCACCTTCTTCTAAGTTGGTTAAGATGGCCGCTAAGTCTCCTGCCCTTTCGATGGTGGGTCCCGACGTGATTTTGATATGGGTATTCATTTGATTGGCGACGACGGTGGCCAGCGTTGTTTTACCAAGGCCCGGTGGACCGTACAGCAGAATATGATCCAAGGCTTCGTTGCGCATTTGTGCCGCCTCGATGTAGACTTTGAGGTTTTCTTTAAGCGCATCTTGTCCCACGAATTCATCAAGGAATTTAGGCCTTAGGCCCGTATCGGTATCTTCTATTAATTCTTCAGGTGTAAGAAGTCTATCATCCATTAAAAACACCCCTTTGTGTTATTTTTTTATTGATAGTAAAAACAGTGCCCGCTTAATCTGCTGATCTAATGAAAGCGTCTTATCGAGCTTTGTGGCAATCCCATAAAACTCTTGCCTTGAATATCCGAGGGCCATGAGCGCTTCTAAGACGTCATTATCTGCCGTCATAATCTTTTCTTTAGGCTGTATTTGTTCTTCGCTAATGGCAACGCCTGCATCGAAGAGGTCTATACGGTCTTTGAGTTCTAATATAATGCGCTCCGCAGCCTTCGGACCAATGCCCTTCGCACGGCTAATGATCTTCCCATCGCTCATGGTAACGGCAAGGAGGAGTTCTCTTGGCGATAAAGTGCTTAAAATACTGAGGGCACTCTTAGGGCCAACGCTTGGGACTTTACCGGTTAGGAGGTTAAAAAGCTTCAGCTCATCTTCCGTCAAAAAACCGTACAAGTTACAAAAGCCTTCTCCCACTACCATTTCAGTAAAGAGGGTGATTTCTTCCCCTTTTTTAGGTAGAGGTGAGTTTTCTGGGACTTGTAGCTTCATTCCAAAGCCACCGACGGCAACGACCACATGATCCAAAAAAACGCCTTCGTATGTTCCTTTTACAAAATAAAACATCGATTGTTCCTCCTATTTTTGGTATAGTGACATGAGTTTTCCATAGCCTGCGCTTTGTCCATGACAGATGGCGATGGCTAAGGCGTCTGCAACGTCGTCGGGTTTTGGTGTTTGATCCAGTTTTAAGATGGATTTGACCATTTTTTGCATTTGTTCTTTCGTTGCTCTACCGTATCCCACCATAGCTTGTTTTACCTGGAGAGGGGTATATTCTACGACGGGGATTCCATGATTGGCCGCCGCTAAGATGACAACGCCCCGTGCTTCTGCCACCGGTAACGCTGTCGTAATATTGGTATTAAAAAAAAGTTTTTCGATGGCCATCACTTCGGGCTGATATTGGCGTATAACTTCAACCATACCATCGTATAGGATTTTGAGACGGGTCTCAAAGGACGTCTTTGGCTTTGTGATAATGGCCGTATGATAAATTGATTTGAATGAATTTTTGTCTTTTTCGATGACTGCAACGCCTAAAGTTGCAAATCCAGGATCTACACCTAATATGATCATCATCACACCTCCATAACAATTTATTTTACCATATTATTGCCGATTAGAAAAGCACACCCATCAAAATAACCAGATCACACAATCAAAAAAACAAAAAAAAACAGATGGCAAGCCACCTGTTTTTTTTTGATATTATTCTTCGATCTCCCAGTTATGATAAATCTCTTGTACATCATCATGCTCTTCTAAGGCATCTAAGAGTTTTTCCATTTTGATGATTTTATCTTCCTCTAATTTTACCATGTTTTGTGGGAATTTACCTACCATGGCATTGAGGATAGAGAGGCCGCTATTTTCGAGGGCTTCTTTTACTTGTTTAAAATCCCCAACTTCGCAAGAGACTTCAAATCCCTCTTCTGTATTCTCCATATCGGAAGCTCCCGCTTCTAAGGCCAGCATTAAGACTTCGTCTTCTTCCATGGTGGTTTTTTCTAATAGGATGACACCCTTCGTATCAAACATCCACGAAACACATCCTGTCTCACCTAATGATCCACCGTATTTGTCGAAGAAGTGGCGTACATCGCCGGCGGTACGATTGCGATTGTCAGTTAGGATATCCAGCATAACGGCAACACCACTGGGACCGTAACCTTCGTAGCTTAATTCTTCAAAACCTTGTCCTTCTGTATTGCCAAGGCCTTTTTCGATGGCTCTTTTAATGTTGTCTTGAGGCATATTATTATCTTTGGCTTTTTGAATGGCATCAAAA
>CAYJGI010000166.1:0-2531 GCA_964369705.1 uncultured bacterium | reverse complement strand
GTGACATTGAAGAAGGTAGAGATTATAAAGAGTTTTTAAATCCTGAGAGTCTTACGCTGATTAAAGATGCTAAAGTAGAACCATCACTGCTAACGGCTAAGATAGGGGAGCGATTCCAGTTTGTGCGTGTAGGCTATTTTACAAAAGATTCTAAAAGATCGAATACGATGAACCGCATCGTTACACTAAAAGACGGATACAAAAAATAAAAGGGGGTTTTTCTCATGAATTTTGTTGAAAGAATTGAACAAGTCAGAGCGGAGTTTAGTGAGCTTGGTATTGCCGGTGGTTTTTTACCGGTCCATACAGGAGATTACGAGTATTTAACCGGTAACAAAAGAAAGCGTCCCAATGCAAGAGCAACCCATGGTTATGGCGATTGGATCGAAGGAATTTTCTTCAATCAAACAGAAATGATTTGCGTTGCACCTAATATGCACAAGAGATTCTTAATGCAGCAATGTGAAGGCAAAGCTTTTATTAATGAGTTTTTCATCTTGGAAGAAGGACGCAATCTCTACGACTATGCAAAACAGATCTTAGAGAGAATGGGACTTGCCAATCAAACCATTGCCGTTCCTAAAGCCACTTTAGGTAAGACTTTATACGTGATTCAAGATTTGTTCCCTGGTACGAAATTCTACGGGTTAGAGAATATTGTAGCGCCAATGCGCATGATTAAGAGTGAACAAGAACTTGTAAAAATGGAAGAAGCTGCTTTACTGACTGACAAAATCTTCATGGATCTTGTATCGAATATCAAAGTCGGTATGACAGAAGTCGAAATTGCCCGTGATCTTGAATACCTGATGCTTTATTACGGAGCAGAGGGCACCAGCTTTAATAGTGGCGTACAATTAACACCGGAAAATAAAGATAAAAACTTTATCGATACTTCCAACCGATTCAGCAAAGCCCAAGTAGAAAAAGGCTGTTCTTTGGCTTTTGACTTTGGTATTATCCTCGATGGATATTGCTCCGATTTTGGTCGTACCATCTATATCGGCGAGCCTAGCGAGAAGCGTGTCCATTGCCATAAAGTCGTCATGGACTCCCAAAAAGCCGCTATTTCAGCTATGAAACCGGGTATTACGGCCGGTGATCTTGATAAAGTTGCAAGAAACTTTATCCGTGATGCAGGTTACGTCAATAATGAATTCTTCCATCGTTTAGGCCATGGTATCGGTATTGATGTCCACGAATATCCTTTCTTAAATGACGGTTACGATGAGCCATTACAAAATAATATGACTTTCACCATTGAACCAAGCCTTCTTTTTGATAATATTTGGACCCGTGTGGAAGATGTCGTAGTCGTTACACCTAATGGTGGTGTAAGCCTTAATAAAGCACCGGGTGTAGATGACTTAATCGTCATTGAAGCATAGAAGGAGGATGGACAATGTATCAACAAGAAGATGCTAAAGCACCGAATTACCAAGTCCGATCTGTCTCCCGCGCCCTCGATATTTTAAAATGCTTTACACCCACTAGAGTTGAGCTTAGTTTGTCTGAGATTAGTGATCTCACGGAGCTGAATAAGAGTACCGTTTTACGTTTACTCGATTGCTTAATTCAAGAGGGTTTTGTAGAACAAAACGTATCCAGTGCTAAGTATATGTTAGGCCTTAAAGTTTTTGAGATGGGGATGGTCTATTATGTAGGTCAGTTAAAGATTGGCCAGATGGCAAAACCCTATATGCAGGCTCTTGCCTATAATACAAGGCTCACCGTAAATTTAGCCATGCTCGATAAAGATGAGATCGTCTATATTGCCATTGAAGAGCCTGAGACCATTGTTCGTATTCATTTGAGCGTGGGATCCCGTACCAAGGCAGCCAATACTTCTTTAGGTAAAGTGCTCATGGCACAACTATCCGACGAGAGAGTCGATGAGATCTTAAAAACAGGAAATTTACAGCAACTAACTAAGAATAGCATTACCGATGAAAAAATCTTTAGAGAAACACTGAAAACCGTCAAAAAACAAGGCTACGCAACGGAAGATGAAGAAGTCCTTGTGGGCGTTCGTTGTATGGCAATGCCAATTCTCGATTATACGGGACGGGTGGTTGCAGCTATGAGTATCTCCGGAACTATTTTCGACTTTACCCATGAACGGGACGAAAGCGTACTCCGTGAACTCAAAATAGCAGCCGATGGAATCTCACAAAAACTCGGTTATCAATTTAATCTTTCTATCTAAATACAAAAAAGACAGATATTTCTCAGAAGTATCTGTTTTTTTACTATTAAAATTATGATATAATAAATAGAATTAATTGTTTTTAGACGAACAACACTCTACTTTGGAGGATACATCATGGATTTTTTAAAAGCCCTGGGTTTTTTATCGATGGATGCCCATGCGTCCTACGCATTATTAGGGGATTATTATTTTATTGTATCGAATGAAGAAAACTTTGCCGTAGCCTATGGCCTGAAGAGCGATATACTTAAGACTAGACCCATGGTGGTCTACTTCGATAAAGAACAAAAAAAGAACTTAATTCAGTTTATAAAAAAACTAT
>CAYJGI010000165.1:0-2581 GCA_964369705.1 uncultured bacterium | reverse complement strand
TGACCGCCCGATAGTTTTGCACCATTATCGCCTACATCTGTATGAAGGCCCATGGGCTGGTTTTTGACCCATTCATTGAGTCTCACATTCTTTAAGGCTTCCATCATTTCTGCCTCGGTGGCATCGGCTTTTGCAATCTTCAAATTATCGGCGATACTCCCCGTAAAGAGGGATACACTCTGAGGGACAATGGTGATTTGTTTTCTTAATTCATGGGGCGTAAAGGTGAGATAGTCGTGCCCATCAAGCTCAATCACGCCGCCGTCTGGATCAATGAATCTAAGTAGCAATGAAGCAATGGTGCTTTTTCCGCATCCTGAGGATCCAATGAGCGCCGTCGTCTTGCCTTCTTCAATGTGTAAAGAAATATCTTTTAATACTTGAGGCCTATTGGGATAGGCATATACAATGTTTTTAAGTTCAATTCCCTTTTTGTAGCTGGGCGTGGGTTCTTGTTGTTTTGGCTTATGTTTACGCTCCGTATTGATTGCAAATAGTTCATGAATATTCTGAGCCGCCGCAACGCCGGTTAAAGCATTATGGGTGGCGCCGACCAACTCGGTAAAAGATGCAAAAAAACTAAAAGAAAGCATCAAGATCATAAAAGCGCTGCTAAGCGTAATTGTCCCCGTAAAAAGGGCAACGGTGCCAATCACTAAAGCTGCAAAAATCCCCACGTAAATCATAAAATACGTAATGCCTACAGAGGATGAATTAAGCCTCATGACGCTGACAATGGAAGTAGCAGTACGGCAATCACAGAGAGCACCACCGCCACTAAAGTAGAGATGGTATATAATTGCCAAAAAAGGTAAAAGGGTGCAAAAACACAAAAAAGCAGTGTGGGTAAATAACGACTGTAGTATAATTGCATATTTTCAATCCCCTGCCCCGTGGTATTGATGGCAGATATGGGGCCAATTAGTTCAATAGCTGCAATATCAGTCTTAAAAAGCTTATCGATGATTTGTGCCCTGAGTCTTAGCCTGGCTCTAGCGGCACAGCGATACTCCGCTTCTCCCAGAATGACGCTGAATACCACTAAGACAAGAGATGTCACAAAAGCCCATAGTAGCGCTTCTTGCAGGCTCTCTACCGTCATATTGGGCGTCATTAAATTCCCCAAAAAAGACGAAACAATCTTCGCAAACTGAACCGTCATGATCATAATAACCATTTTGATGGCGGCAATGACGATAATCCAGCCCCTCATACCATGGGACATGGCCAATAGTGTTTTGTTGATGAGTAGCATGATGATTCTCCTTCATAAGGTCTCGATGATTCCGTCCTGTATTAGTTATAGCTAACTATCTATGATACACATTAAAGAAAGCTATGTCAATAGCTTTGCCGTCATATTAAAAATCATTATCATTAATAAAAAGCCAATCGAAAAAATCGATTGGCTTTTGTATCTTTACGAAACCTTCGTATCACTTTCAAATTGTGAGTAGTAAAGACTACTGTAGAAGCCGCCTTTTTGGAGGAGTTCTTCGTGATTTCCCTGCTCTACAATATCGCCATCATTCAGTACTAAGATAACGTCTGCGTTTTTGATGGTACTTAAGCGGTGGGCGATAATAAAGCTTGTTCTACCTTCCATCAATTGATCCATTGCTTTTTGTATTAAAATCTCTGTTCGAGTATCAACGGAACTGGTTGCTTCATCTAAGATGAGGATGGATGGATTCTTAAGGATTGCTCTGGCAATGGTGAGGAGCTGTTTTTGACCTGCGCTAATATTCGTGGCATCTTCATTGAGGACCATGTTATATCCTCCTGGAAGTGTCCTGATAAAATGGTCAACATAAGCGGCCTTTGCCGCTGCTTTGACTTCATCATCGGTAGCATCAAGCCTTCCGTAGCGAATATTCTCTAAGATGGAATCATGGAATAACCAGGTATCTTGAAGAACCATTCCAAAGAGAGCTCTTAGAGCCGATCGATCGTAGTCTTTGACATCTACGCCATCAATCAAAATCTCACCACTGTTCGTATCATAAAAACGCATGAGTAGCTTGGCCAAAGTCGTTTTTCCTGCACCGGTGGGTCCCACGATTGCGATTTTTTGGCTGGGCTTTACTTGTAGGGAGAGGTCTTTAATAATGATCTTGTCTTTATTATAACCAAAGCTCACATGATTAAATGCCACACTGCCTTCCGCATCTTTTGGATTTTTCACAAAAGTCCCCGTGATAGCTTCTTCCTCTTCTTCTAATAGCTCAAAGACTCTCTCCGCAGCTGCCGCTGTCGATTGTAAGAGATTAGTTACTTGTGCTAACTGGGCAAGGGGCTGGGTAAAGCTTCGTACATATTGAATAAAAGACTGGATGTTACCCACGGTCATGGTGCCGATAATCGTAAAGTATCCGCCAAGGATTGCAACAATGACGTAACCAAGATTCCCAATAAAAGCCATAATAGGTTGCATCATTCCCGATAAGAACTGGGATTTCCATGCCGATTCATATAGCTTCTTATTGTGGACTTCAAATTCTTCTAAAGATTTCTTCTCCCGTAAGAAGGCTTTCACTAAAGTAAAACCGCCGTACGTTTCTTCCACTTGACCATTGACATG
>CAYJGI010000164.1:1851-2581 GCA_964369705.1 uncultured bacterium | reverse complement strand
AAAAAACTTTTCCTTTTTCATCGTGTATGTCAATACCCCGCTCGGCAATCTCGTTTTTTTTCCTTGGTTTGTGATAGAATAACACATCGGGGCCTTGGGCACCTAGAATAAAATAAGATTCATAGGGCGCAATGTATGATTGAATTTCTTTTGGTAAGTCTTTATATATCAGTTGTCCAAATTGATAGTGGGCTAAAATTGCAGGCATCTCAAAACTCCTTTTCTTCTATATCTTTTATACCCTTACGGCTCAACAAAGTCAACTAAAATCGATGAAAACCTACAATCATTATACGCAAAAAAAATACTGTCCCGTGTAGGGACAGTAAAAATTCCGTAAAAATTTTGACACGCTTCATAAAGATCACATCATCATTACGCCATGATTTCTTCTCCTAGGGATGATCCACAATATATACATTTAGGACTAATGGCATGGGCATGCACCGTGGTGACGCCTCCACAATCATCGCATGTAAGCGTTCGATTGAGTTTTGCTTCTCTCATGGCGATTTCCGCTTCTCGATTTTCAACGGCCTCTGTCCCGCCATAGATTGATTCCCAAAGTCGATTCTTAATAAAAAATGATACTTCTTTTTTTACATCGGCTTCCGGTCTTTGCATTTTTTGTGCCATCTGGCCATAATCAAGATCGAGTGCGCTTCTGCTTTTGAAAAAAATTCTACGATATTCACCATATAAAGGAACAATCTTTACCGGTTTTCTTCCA
>CAYJGI010000164.1:0-1841 GCA_964369705.1 uncultured bacterium | reverse complement strand
CCACTCAAAATCATCCTGACACCTAAGAATAATAAACCAAACTCTATGGCATACGTCAACAGTCTCGTAGCAAGATCTTCTTCCACCACATCGAGGCTACCGATGAGTGCCATTGCCATCAAGATGGCAATAATCCAGCCGAATACCATCTTACTTTTGCCTTTTTTTCTTAATCGTTCTAATTTTAATTCTATGCTACGGTCCATACATAACCTCCATTTTAATAATTATGTGGAAACAAATATTCATCAAAACGCCAACCATTCTCCGTCTTTACCATGATATAGGGATAAATCTCGTACAAAGCCGGTTTCAATTCGTCTTCCGGTTTTTGATGATCTCCAAAAACATCTTCTTCTAAAGCATGATAGCGAATGAGCTGAAATTCTATTCTATCCTCCGTGCTTTCAATAAGTCGATAAGTATCAAATTGCCTTAAGTCGGTGGAAGGACCATCGGCCTGCATCGCTAATGTGGCAAATTCACCTTCTTTACTAATGACAATTGGTGATTCACCAAAAGTCCCATTCATCACATCAAAACACTTAGGAGTAATCACTTCCATCATGCTATAGTAGTAATCGTCGTATAAGTATTCTGTAATTAGGCTTCCGTAGTTATCCTCATTACCATATCGAATAGAAAAATCAAAATCTTCGTAGTGACGAATCATTTCATCGGTGGGAAGTCCAAAGAAACGGCGGATGGCCAAAGTATCAAAAATCGTCCACTGCTCTTCTGTAAGAAAAGTTGCTTCTTCCCTCGGTACGCCTATGGTATCGGTACTGCTGACCATGGTATAAGTATCATAAAACCTCAAATCAATCTCATGCCAAATGTACGTATGCATAACCTTCCACACTGGCGTCGTATAGTTTTAAGATATTACCATTAAGGCTTGGTCTATAATCGTATTCGCTGCCTTCGGTGTAGATATAGTATTCATCACTGAATGCATCTTCATAAACCATAAAAGTATCTTCAAAGAATCCCAGTACACGACTACTGAAATTACCGGCGGGATCATTCTTATGGGTTAGTGTTGTAAAGATCAGTGAGTAACCAAATTCTGTGGGTAGCGCCGTGCTTTCTATGGCATCACCCCATGTGGTATCAACACTTAATAGTGCACCGCTATTTTCATCATAAATCGCCTGTAAGAATAAATCCCCAAGCTCCTCTGAATCATCGATGTCTGCTTTAATGACTAATAATAGCTCTTCTCTTCCTGCTTCAATGAAAGAGCCTTCTATCGCCTCTTCAATCGTCATCCCATCATAGATCCCATCGCCTAAGGTGCTTAAGTAGGGATCATCTGAGAAGTCTAGTTGTGAGAAGTATTCTTCATCGCTATGACTGGGGTTTTCTTCTTGATTCTCGTCTTCTTCTGGGTCTTTATCATCTTCTTCTTTTGGTACATCTTTTAAGTCGCCTGCATTACTGTTATCTTTAGGATTATTTTCTGAATCATCGCTATTAACTGGCTCAACACTACATGAAGACATCAAAAAAAGACAAATAATCAATAGGAGGGCGAGTATCTTTTTCATTATTTTTTCCACCTTTTTAAGGATTTTGAGTATTTCTTATAGCGTATAAAAAAACAGTCTTTTTTTCAATGTGCTAATCGGCACATCTGTTAAGCCGGCTAATAATCCCTCCATGAATATGATTTGATCTTTTGATTAACAAAAAGGGTGCATCATTGCTTTTGATTCGTCTATTATGGTATGATAATAAAATATAACGCTATGATTTTGGCACAAAAAGCGAGGTAAAATATGAAAAAAAATACATTGAAAACAATCAGCTTATTACTGGCTTTAATCCTTACAATGGTG
>CAYJGI010000163.1:0-2592 GCA_964369705.1 uncultured bacterium | reverse complement strand
ATCAGGTGTTCGCCACCGATTAAAAGCGGAATTTTTTCTGCACGAAGCACATCACTTGTAGCACAAAGAATTTCTTCCAATACCCTTGTAGTATTCCCAAAGGGGAGATCCATGTCGCCACTGTCAAAAACATCAAAATCCTCTAAGTCAAGATCTTGATAGGGGCTATAGGTCTCAAGGCCAATGGATTCGCTACGAATGGCAGAAGGGCCAAAACGTGTCCCAGGTCTAAAGCTCGTGGTGCCATCGAAGGGGACACCAATGAGAACGATTTTTGCATCCTCATAATTGCCGTCGCAGCCAATAAAAGTCTGTATGTTTTTTTCCATGGAGGTGTCGCCTTTCTTTTAAAAAAAAATAAAATCAAAAAATAAAAAACCTCAAGCAAATAGATACACGCTTGAGGTATGATAACAATTTGTTGTCATAAAATAGGTCAGAGTCTATATAGCAAGAATACTTTTACTACTCTTATTGAAAGTTAAATAAGCGTGCGGTTTTAAGTCACCAACTTATAAAATTAGCAATAAGGCAACGAAAGCTGCCGTTTCGGCTTTTGACCGGGCTGTCCGTGTGGCCATGAATCTCAATCATTGAGATTGGTCAAACATTCTTACATAAGATGTGAAAATTTACATCAAAATTAATAATAGCACATAATACAAGAGGATTCAACAGAATTTTTGTAAATTCTATCAAACCAATAAAAAAAAGCCCTCAAAGAAGGCTTTTTGACATTATCCGCGCTGAACTTTACCAGAACGTAGGCAACGGGTACAAACTTTTGCTCTCTTAGGAGTACCGTCAACGACGATTTTCACTGAGCGTAGGTTTGGTTTCCATGTTCTTCTTGTTCTGATATGTGAGTGGCTGATTTGGGCGCCGGTAGTTGTACCTTTACCACATACGAAGCATTTGCAGGCCATATTTCACACCTCCCGATCTATTGATAAATAAAAAATTGAAATCTGACTAAAATAGCGGTATAATCTTATCATAGATGTAGAACTTGACAAAAACATCTCTTTATAATACAGTGTTCTATATGTTCGCAATCCATAACACTGATATTATACATGACTTATCACACAATTACAAGTAAAAAATTAAAAAACGGAGGATACATGATGGATAAAGTCCTTACAAACAGTCTAGGTAATGTCATTATCACGAAAGAAGTCATCTCCACAATTGCAGGATATGCTTCAATAGGCACGTATGGTCTAGTAGGTATGGCCGGCACCAGCCTTAAAGATGGACTCGGTGTACTTTTAAAGTTCGAAAACGTAAGCCGTGGCGTGGAAGTGGATTTTGATGGAGAAGATGTCTCAATCAAATTATATATTATTGTCGGTTATGGAATGAAAATCAGCACCATTGCCCGCAATCTCATCAGCAGTGTCAAATATATGTTAAAAGAAAAACTAAACCTTGATGTAAAAAAAGTAGATATTGTGATTCAAGGTGTTCGTGTGAGCCAGGAATAAGAGGAGACTTAAGATGTCATTAATCAATATCGATGGTAAGACTTTACGAGACATGTTTCTTACCGGTGCCGAAAGCTTAGAACTTAATAAGAATACGGTCAACAACCTAAATGTATTTCCCGTACCCGACGGTGATACCGGCACCAATATGTCTTTAACAATGCAAAGCGCAGCAAAACAAATGGTACAATTACAACAAGTAGATTTATCCACGGTCTCAGAAGCCCTAAGCATGGGAACACTTATGGGCGCTAGAGGCAATTCAGGCGTTATTTTGAGCCAGCTTTGGAGAGGATTTGCAAAAGGCTGTAAGGGTAAAGATCAGCTTACGGTACAAGATCTCTCTAATGCCATGGATGAAGGCGTAAAAGTCGCCTATAAAGCCGTCATGAAGCCAGTAGAGGGTACCATACTCACAGTAGCGAGAAAAGGCGCAGAACATGGCGCTGAAATTAAGAATACGGCAAAAGACGTAGAAGGGTTTTTGGTGGGCGTCATTGAAGCTATGGAAATCGCCCTGGAAAAAACGCCGGAACAACTTCCCGTCCTTAAGCAAGCCGGCGTAGTCGATGCCGGTGGCAGAGGCCTTGTCATTATTTACGAAGGCATGCTAAAAGCACTTAGAGGAGAAAAAGCCGTCTACATCGAGCCGGGCAGTGGTCACAAAATCATTGAAGCCACCTACGAAGAAGAAATTACTTTTGGTTATTGTACCGAAATGCTCATCGAAAACAAAACAGGATCGGTGGAGAGCATTCAAGATGCCCTGGAACCACTGGGAGATTCTTTGATTGTGGTTGGAACCGACACCCTTATTAAAGTACACGTTCATACCAATAATCCAGACATGGTTTTAGCCATTGGCCTTGATGCAGGATCATTAAAACAAATCAAGATTGATAACATGAGAGAGCAACACAGCTCTATCATAGAAGAAGAGGCAATCGGCTCTTATACCGTTCAAGATACGCCTAAAGAAACAGAGCCTGAGAAAGAAATCGGAATCCTTGCCGTTTGTGCCGGTGATGGAATCGAAGAAATCTTTAAGAGTTTTGGAGTAGATTATCTCGTCATGGGGGGTCAAACCATGAACCCCAGTACAGAA
>CAYJGI010000162.1:0-2652 GCA_964369705.1 uncultured bacterium | reverse complement strand
TACAAAGAGGTGATAACATGGAAGCACTACTCAAAAGCACTAACACCCCTCAATATGTTACCATGGAAGATGATACCGTTGTGGACCTCGCCCAAAAGGGGGACAAGGATGCCGTCCAGTATCTCATCCTCAAGTATAAGTCGGTGGTCCATATGAAGACCCGTAGTTACTTCTTGATGGGAGGGGATCCCGAGGATATTATTCAAGAAGGCATGATTGGTCTATATAAGGCCATCAGAGATTATCGTACCCATCGGGAAGCCTCATTCCGCTCCTTTGCGGAGCTTTGCATTACCCGCCAAATCATCACGGCGGTGAAGGCAGCTACCCGCCAAAAACACGGCCCACTGAACCACTATATATCCCTCAATAAGAGCTATAACGATGATGAAGGGGAAACCCTCCTGAATATCGTTGCCGCCGATTCTTCCCTGGATCCTGAGCGCATTGTACTAAAGGAAGAAGATTTAAGATGGCGCAATATAGAACTCAACAATCGTCTAAGCACTTTTGAAAAGAAAGTGCTCCATTACTATATTGCAGGAAGATCCTACATAGAGATTGGGGTGGCCATGGAGAAGAGCCCTAAGTCTGTTGATAACGCCCTCCAAAGAATCAAGCGAAAGCTCAGCCATATTGAATAATCAGTAAGGGCAGTAAAAAAGCACATCACTGTGACATCATGCGAATCATTAACTAAATCGTTAGTGGTTCGTATTTTTTTATAGTCTAAAAAAAACAAGACAAAAATGCAACGGAGATGGTTTTTTTGCGTTATATCAAGTAAGGAGGATAAAAAAGATGGAAGATAAAGACATCATCGATTTGTTTTTAGCACGGGATGAGATGGCCATTCATCATACAGAGAGGAAGTACGCCGGAAGATTGAAGGCGATTTCCATGAAGATCCTTCGGGATTTTTCCGATGTGAGTGAATGTGTCAACGATACATACCTTAAGGCATGGAATCACATTCCCCCTACAACGCCTTACGATTACTTCTTCTCTTACCTTGCAAAAATCACAAGAAACCTATCCCTCGATCGATACAAAAAACAGCACGCACAAAAAAGAAACGTGGAATTAGAAGTGTTTTCTATGGAGCTCATCGGGTGCATACCCTCTAACGACACGGCTTTTGATTCCTTAGAAGAGGAAGCCTTCAGTGAACTGATGGGTGGTTTTTTGAAGCAGTTAAAAGAAAGTGAACGTGACGTTTTTTTGAGGCGTTACTGGTTTTTTGATGGGATTAAAGACATTGCCAATCGGTATAGCATCAGTGAGAGCAAAACAAAATCAATGCTTTTTAGAGTAAGAAATGAGCTAAAAACCTATTTACAAAGTGAGGGATACACCCTATGAAATCAACAAAAGAAATGGAGTTTATAACAAAAATGAATCATATTGACCCTGAATACATCGAAAATGCAGCCAAACCTGTGCAAAAGAAAAAATCTTGGAAAGCGCCCCTGATCACCATCGCCGCCTGTGCCGTGCTGGTATTTGGCGTATTCATGATGACGGGAGACACGCTCCCAACGGAGTATGCAATAGCCGCCGATGTTATCGTTAATATTGAAGGCATCATCACAGAGGTGGGTGAAGATGGTCTCAGCTTCCGCCTTGATAATGGTCAGTGGGTAACGGTAACGGATACAACGGAAATCGGTGCGGGATGCGTCAGTGAAGAAGCAAAATCCCTTCTATTCTTTGAGCCGACCTTCAGAGTAGGAAACTCGATTACAGGTTTTGCAGAAAACCCGGAGGATGACCGCATTACGGCCTACGCTATTTATAACAACTGGAACTGGGAAGACCCCATTCGATAACGACGAACCTCAATAAAGTACGAAAAGCGCCGAAGACATCTTTCGGTGCTTTTTTTGTTTGTTAAGAGGCGTGTTCATTAAGAAGAGGGCTAAAGGATGACCACCACTAAAAAAATAAAAAAAAAGCAGATCCCTAAGGACCTGCAAAAAGATCAAAACAAGAAATTTAACACTTATTTTTGATTACCAAACATCATCTTCGCCACATCGGCAAACTCAAGGGCCGCTCGATTCTCTGCTTCTTGTAAGGCATAATTAAGAAGATTGGTTAACTCTTGAGAGAGTTGGGGCGCACTCATGGTGGCCAGCGTATTTGGCATGATGGTGCGGCCACTTCGATGCCACCGTTTGGGGTTTTGGCTCTGACGACTTGGCCGCTTGCTTTTTGCTGTATATCTTGCAAATTGGGGAATAGATTCATGGGATATAACCTCCTTTATTTAGATACATTATCTTATGCGGGAAGTCGGCTTTTGAGAGGTCTTTTTTTTTGTTTTTGGCATAGATTAAAAAAAAGGATGCATTTTTGATAAAAAAAGGAGCGACTTTGATGGGAGAATTCAGTTTTATCTTTTTGTTAGTGCTATTATTCAAAGACGTACACATTACAGGCCACGATGTGGGCGATCTTATCTGTAACCGCTTCGTGGGACGCTTACAAAACACTTCTGCCATCGACATGATCCGCAGCTTTAAGGGAATGTATCAAGGAGACATGGGCTATGCCTTGAGTTCTATGATGGGAAAAGGCAATATGGGGAATATGCCCGATATGGCCGGGTTGATGAGCATGATGGGGAATATGCAGAACATGGGGAATATG
>CAYJGI010000161.1:0-2662 GCA_964369705.1 uncultured bacterium | reverse complement strand
TCCAAGGAAACCACAACGAAAACCAAAGCCTAAAGCAATGGAGTTCTCCGGTTCATAAAGGAGGGAGGCATCGTTGAGTTTTAGTTTTTCGAAGGCTGTTTTCATGTCTTCGTACTGGGCACCGTCAACGGGATACATTCCGCAAAACACGACAGGTACCGCAGGCTTATAACCGGGAAGTGGCTCCGGCGTTTCGTTTCCTTTGCCGACGCCTGTAATGGTATCGCCTACTCTTGTATCACTGATGGTCTTGATACTGGCGGCAATATAACCCACTTGACCGGCATAGAGGCAATCGAGCTTTAACATATCGGGGGCAAAACAGCCTACTTCTGTAATCTCCAGTTCTTTCCCTTGGCTCATCAGCTTCACTTTATCGCCAACTTTAATGGTGCCATCGAAGATACGAACATAGATGATAACGCCTTTATAAGCATCGTAGTGAGAGTCAAAGATGAGGGCCTTAAGGGGCTTATCATCATGGGCCTCGGGAGGCGGCACAAGGGCGACTAAGGCTTCCATCACTTGATCAATATTAAGGCCATCTTTGGCACTGACGGCAGGAGCTTCCATGGCATCAAGGCCTAAGATGTTTTCGATCTCATCCCTCACATAATCCACTTGGGCACTGGGAAGGTCAATCTTATTGATGACCGGTACAATCTCTAAATCATTATCAATGGCCATGTAGGCATTGGCTAATGTCTGGGCTTCTACCCCTTGAGTGGCATCGACAACTAAGATGGATCCTTCACAGGCAGCCAGTGTACGATTGACTTCGTAAGTAAAATCCACATGGCCCGGCGTGTCGATGAGGTTCATGAGGTACTCATTGCCATCTTTGGCTTTATAAATAATGCGGACCGCCTTGGCTTTGATGGTGATGCCACGCTCTCTTTCAAGATCCATGCTATCAAGGAGCTGATTCTCCATATCTCTTAAGGCTATGGTCTCGGTCTGCTCTAATATACGGTCAGCCAGCGTTGACTTCCCATGGTCTATATGGGCAATAATACAAAAATTACGTATGCGATCTTTTGGAAAGTTGTTATCAATCCCCATGAAAGCACCGCCTTTCAAATCATAATTGCACCAAAGGTGCTTTTCTCTATACAGTGTATATAATTTTGATGTAAATTACAAGGAGATTTTATGACTTTGTCCTTTTTCGACCATATTTCCTAGGAAATGACAAAAACCAAAAGATCTTTGTCTTTTGGTTTTTGTGCCTGTATGCCTTTTACTGTCCATCAATGGCAAGGGCTAAGATTTCGCCAAGGAGTTTTGACGTCTCAAGACTCTCTTCTAAGGTATTGCCGTAGCTTCCCACTTCTACTAAGATGGCTTCCGTGGAAAAATGCTGGTTATAACGGTTTTTTTCGCTGTAGATGATGCCCTTCATCAGTCCAGGGTACAGTTCGTCACTGATTCTTTGAATCTCTTCCACGAATTTTAGGTTTTCTTGATAATTATCATTCCCTTTAGCGACCACTAAGCTGAATTTACTCATCTTGACGCCATCAATCTCCGTTAAGTAAATATCCCTTGAATACTCTCTGGTCCCTACTGCATCACGGTGAATATCGATGAGTACACTGGCTTCACTATAACGCTCTGTGAGAATCTCCAGGGCATTTCCTGAGTTTTGGTACGCGTAGTTTTGACTGGGCTGATTAAAAACGGAAATCTCGTGGGCTACGGAAATCCCCTCTCCCCTTAGTGTATTGGCTAAGGTCTTCCCTACCCTTACGACACTGTAGTCAAGATCTAAGGTATGACTGTTAGAATCAATGGGCGTATAGAAGTACTGCTCCGACGGGAAATAACTCTCCGTGGTGTGGGTGTGGTAGATAATCACTTCAGGCTCGCCCGTAGGATTCTTGTAGATGGTTTCGCCATCTTGTACCAAAGGGGACGTAGATTGATCTTGTTGAAGAAGTCCTAATTCCACCATGAGGGCTAATTCCTCTTGGGTGAAGGGCATTTCTTCGCCTTCATCGTCTTCTTCCGGGTTTTCTACAATGATTAATGGGTTTTTTATATTCCCTACGCTGACTACGTCGAATAAAGAATCGGTCAAGGAGAGAATGTCCATGTTTTTGAGAGAGCTAAGCGTCAAAAGACAAATGACCACAACAGAAAGAATGCGAAAAAAAAGGCTCCCTTTTTTGCTTTTTTTGTTTCGGAAAAAAAAGCGTACAAAAGGCGTTCTTTGCTTACTTCTTTTTTTCATCTTTTGGTAATGGCGGCGTCTTCTAAAGGTGTAATAACTTCTTTGTTTTCTTCGATGTAAGTTCATAAGCACGCTCCTTACTCTCAGTGTATGAGGAGGGCCTTTGGTTTAGACGTGCCTTTTTTATATGGGGGTATAGTTAAAAGCCGTATCTTCTGTAATATAATCATGGAGAGTAAGATTGATGGCAGAAGCGATCATACGGGCAAAATCTCCCGTAAGGCCGTCGGTTTCTTTGGGGCTGACGATCAAATTATCTTCCATCAAGCTACTGGATAATAACTGATAACGATCTTCTTCTAACATATCGTCAAAGAGTCCGTGGTATAATCGATCAAATCCTTCCAAATTGTCTTTCAGGTTTTGGATCACTCTTTGAATGCTATGGGCGGCAATGGTGGCGGCATCAACGACGGTAGGCACTCCGAT
>CAYJGI010000160.1:0-2670 GCA_964369705.1 uncultured bacterium | reverse complement strand
CGTAGGCGTTTTTGTTATTAAATTGCTCTAAGAAGAAGCTCTCTGTAATTCTTGAACCTAGACCCGGCGTTTCGGTATGATTCAAGATTTCGACGCCGGTAACTGATTTGGTGGGAAGGTCAAATCCAATCATGATTTCGATTCCACCGTTAAAACCCTGGGAAGAGATGGATACGGCAATTCCTGTGAGGACACCGTCATCTGTTCCTTCAAAGATGGTAAGTCCTTCAGGGATGTCTTGTCTTGTCGTTGGTTCAATGGTATCTGCAAGAAGAACTGCATTGACGGCTTCCATGGTTTTGATTTCTTGATTCAGAGCGATTTGCTCTTCTGTCATTGCATTGACGCCAAAGAGAATACTTCCGGATAATACAGCAATCAATGTAAGGACTACAATTAAGATGAGAGGATTACTTGTTTTGCGCATCTGCTTTTAACCTCCCGTACATTTTTGGAACTGTGAAGCGATTAATAATCGGTGTGAAGCAGTTCATGATTAAGATGGCGAACATGGTGCCTTCTGGATATCCACCATAAAGACGAATGATGGCTGTTAAGATACCGCAACCTAAAGCAAAGATGGCTTTGCCTTTTTTGGTGAGCGGTGTAGATACGTAATCGGTAGCCATGAAGAATGCGCCAAAACAAAGACCGCCGGATAGTAAGTGGAATAATGGGTCGTTACCGGTTGCAAACATAATCACGGCAACAGAGCCTAAATATAGTGTAGGCACTTCCCAATCAATGACTTTTGTTACGATGAGGAAAATACCACCGATAAGAATGGCAAGGGCGCTGGTTTCACCGATACTTCCTGCAATATTTCCTAAAAACATATCCATATACGGTGTTGTGACATCGCTCATCTTTAATAATCCAAGGGGAGATGCTGAAGTAATACCATCGGGAGAAATCCAAGTGGTCATCTCTACGGAGAAACTAACGGCAAGGAAAGCTCTTCCCACTAAAGCAGGATTAAAAGGGTTTTTACCGATACCACCGTAGACGTGCTTGCCTACAATCATCGCCATGGCAGCACCGATGGCCGTCATATAAAGGGGTAGTGATGGTGGTAATGTGAGGGCTAAAAGAAGGCCAGTTACAAGGGCACTACCATCGCTTAAAGTCATTGGCTTCTTCCGTAAGTAGCAGACAAGGCCTTCGACTAAAAGACAAACCAGTACAGATAATAATATGGTAATTAATGCTTGTACTTTAAAGAAAATGATACCAGCCACAGTGGCAGGAATTAACGCAATTAACACCTTCAGCATGACACTGGAAGTGGTTTCGCTGGAGCGAATATGCGGTGAAGAACTAATTATCAGCTTTTTTTCGTCCATGATGATCCTCCTTACCCATTTCTTCTTCTTTTAGCCATGATTTGGTTTTTGGCTAAACGGATTGCTTGCACTAAAGGACGCTTTGCGGGGCAGATGTAAGAGCAAGAGCCACACTCTACGCAATCCAGCGCATGGAAACTCTCAGCCACATCAAATTCATCACGCATGGCATTCGATGCAATCTTAAGGGGTAAAAGACCAATGGGACAGGCATCGATACATTTACCGCATTTAATACACTCAGTGGGTTCAAACTTCTTAGCATTCTTCTTATCAAGAACTAAGATACCGGAAGTTCCTTTAATCACAGGCATATAAAGATCAAATTGGGCAAGACCCATCATAGGACCGCCACTAATGACTTTGCCTGGATCTCCCTTAAAACCACCACATTGATTAATGAGATCCATGTATGGGGTTCCGACTTTTGCCATGAGAGTCTTAGGCTCGATGACGCCTGGACCTGTAACGGTAACCATACGCTCCACCAAAGGCATTCCCGTCATCACTGCCGTACCGATGGCTGCTGTAGTTCCTACATTAAAGACCATACAACCGGCATCGGCAGGAAGGGATCCCGAAGGCACTTCTCTACCGGTTAAAGTATTAATGATCTGTTTTTCCGATCCTTGTGGATATTTTGCTTCTAAGGATTCTAATTGGTATAAGTTGCCTGTTCCTTCGCCTTCTTCTTCCTTCAAGGCATTTAAAGCTTCTCTGATTTTCTCAATGGCATCGGGCTTGTTATTCTCGATACCGATGATGCCTCTTTTGACGTTACAAGCTTTCATGATGACTTTGAGTCCGAATACGACCATATCGGCATTCTCGACCATGGTTCTATGATCACTGGTGAGGTAAGGCTCACACTCGGCACCACTAATTATAATCGTATCCACCGGCTTATCCGGTGGTGGGGACATCTTTACATGGGTTGGGAAAGTAGCTCCACCCATACCAACAATACCGGCTTCCTTTACAATATCAAGAATCTCTTGAGGCTCTAAGTCACTTAGTTGTGCCTTTGGTGCTATGCTTTCGTCTACGGTATACAATTCGTCATTCTCAATGACAATTGCCGTAGGCCTTGTCCCAATAGGGTGCGTCACCTGCTCCAATCCAATGACTTTTCCACTCACTGAAGAATGGACGTGGGCCGATACAAAACCTTTTGCTTCGGCGATTTTCTGACCTACTCTAACCTCATCTCCTACCGCTACTAAAACCTCTGCCGGTGCACCGATATGCTGCTGCACGGGAATCTTAACAACGGATGGCGTAAGCGCTTGTTCAACACTCTTGCCCGCAGTTAGCTTATTGTGTGGAG
>CAYJGI010000159.1:0-2719 GCA_964369705.1 uncultured bacterium | reverse complement strand
CCTTTTTCGATAACGTCTAATTGTACGTCAGGTCTATTCAGCTGGCCGGCAGCCATTACAGGGATATTAACGGCTTCTTTAATGTTTTGTGCGAGGTATACGTTGACGCCACGCTTGAAAGTCATGTTAGATACGGTTCTGACGTATGGATACATATCTGCAGATACAGATAAAGAGACAATACCGATAGACTCTAAGTATTGAGCAATTCTAACGGATAGAGGCATATCAATACCGCCTTCACGAAGCTCATCGCCTACGATACGGGCAGTGATTGGGAAGTCGTTACCGACTAATTCTTTACATCTTTTTACGATTTCTGTAACGAATTTCATTCTGGCTGGGAAAGAACCACCAAACTCATCGGTACGCTTATTGGTAAGAGGCGACATATAAGAGCAGATGAGGTAACCGTGGGCGCAGTGTAATTCTACAGCGTCAAATCCTGCTTCTTTGGCACGTCTTACAGCTTGTGCGTATTTCTCAATATAATCCCAAGTTTCTTGTGTGGTAAGTACACGTGGTGGATCGTATTCTGCTTTGAAGACAGAGTACACTTCAGGCTCGAAGTAAGAAGGAGCTACCGGCTGATAACCACTGGTGCGAATGTTGGTCTCACGACCTGCGTGGTGGATCTGTGCGGAGATTAAGCAATTGTGGGCGTGCACAGCAGCAGTTAATTGCTTAAGACCTTCGATTCTCTCATCTTTATCGATGTAGAGCTGGCCACCGAAGTCACCATCGGGGTTGATACATACAGAACCTACAGTCAGCATGGCAGCGCCACCTTCTGCACGTTTTGCGTAGTATGTGATTTCTTCTTTTGTAACGGTTCCATCTTCTGTCATGTGGACAGACATGGGGGCTAATACAAATCTGTTCTTCAGTGTTAAGTTACCGATTTTAATCGGTGAAAATAGTTTTTCGTACACTCTCTGTGTCCTCCTTGAACATATTCTTTTACGCTATTATTGTACCATGAATCTACAAAAAATTCTATGTTTTTATAACTCTCTTGGAGGAGAATCATAAGGTCTTCTGTAAGCAAGTAGTGCGCGCCATCGGTCATAATGATCTGACCGTTGATGTAAGCTGCATCTTCAGAGCATAAGAACATAACGGCGTTGATATGATCTTCTACTTCTGCAATACGGCCTAGTGGGAATAATGCTCTTACCCACTCACCTTGCCAGAATCCCGGTGGGAAAAGGTTTTTGACCATGTCGGTATTGGTGGTACTTGGTGCAAAACCATTGACTCTGATACCATACTGGCCATACCAGTTGGCTTGATTCATAATCATGGCACGAACTGCACCTTTACTGATATCGTAGGCCAGTGATGGACCTGTGGAAGTTAAGAAAGACGAGGTACTGGAAGTATTTACAACAACACCACCGCCGTTTTCTTTCATGATTTTTGCAACTTCTTCCGTTAAGAAGAATCCACCCTTTACGTTAACGTCGAATGTAAGGTCCCAAATCGCTTCCCTGGTCTCAAGGAGTGGATCATTAATACAAACGCCGGCAATGTTAAGAAGGATATCAATCTTGCCACCGTAGGTTTTGACTGTTTCTTTAACAAGATTCTTGATTTCTTCTACGTTCGTTAGATCAGTCTTCACAAAATTAACGGTACCACCCGCTTGACGGATGATGTTCATGGTTTCTGCGGCTTGCTCTTCTTTGATATCGGCAATCATAATTTTTGCACCTTCTTGAGCAAAAGCAATAGCTAAACCGCCACCGATACCCATGCTACCACCGGTTACAATAACAACTTTATCTTGAAATCTCATTGCGGGTTCCTCCTATTTAATTTGTGTCAAACCACCATCAACGTAGATGGTGTGACCTGTAATGTAGTTAGAAGCATCTTTTGCTAAGAATACAAAAGCTCCGGCTAAATCCTCCGGCTCTGCAATACGGCGCATTGGGACTGCTTCAATTTCTCTTTGTGCGCCCGGTTGTGCTAGCATTTCACGATTGATTTCGGTGTTCACGTGACCCGGTGCTACGGCATTGACACGGATATTATAAGGGCTGAGCTCAAAAGCCATCGCCTTCGTAAGATCAATGATGGCAGCCTTCGTCACGATGTAATCAACGCTACCTTCCCAAAGGAATAAACCGGCAACGGAAGCGGTGTTCACGATATTACCAAAACCTTGCTTCATAAAGAGAGGTGCAATGGCTTTTGTAAAGAGGAATACAGACTTAAGGTTGATACTCACAGTACGATCGAAGCTTTCTGGAGAGATTTCCCAGAAAGGTGCTTTAGGAGGTTGAATGCCGGCATTATTAACTAAAACGTCGATTTTGCCAAAGACATTTACCGTTTCTGCGATAACGGCTTCGATATCACTAAGAGATGATACATCGGCTCTAAGGGCGATACATTTTTGACCGGAAGCAGCTTCTAATTCTTTAGCGGTTTGCGTTGCTTTTTCTAAATTAATATCTACTACAACTACGCTGGATCCTTCTGCCACGAATTTATCGGCAATGGCTCTACCAATTCCTTGAGCAGAACCTGTAATAATGGATACTTTGTTTTCTAATGGTTTCATTGGTTACGCTCCTTTATAATAATTCTTGCAATGTCCCGAGGCTCTTTAGCTCGGTTTGATTGTCAAAGGTATAGAAAGAAATCGTTGGGTTCTTTAGTTCACCATTCTCTAAGAAAGCCACTTCACCGATGTTGCAATGGAAGGTCATAG
>CAYJGI010000158.1:372-2732 GCA_964369705.1 uncultured bacterium | reverse complement strand
CATCTTTTGGGAGACCCCGACAACGGATTTTTTGAGCTCACCAAAGCGTTTTGTCCCTACCAGTAAATCCCTTAAGATTAAGACTTGCCATTTATCACTGATTAGGGTAAGTGTGGTTTCGATGGGGCAGGGTGGCAACTGATTTTTCATTTTGTGGCTCCTTTCATAGTTTCTTACAGTGACTAAGTGTCGCAAAATTAACTACTGTAAAAAAAGCTTATATTGATATTAATACCATAGGAAACTTTCCTTGTCAATCATTGAATTATATAAGTATAGATATAACAAATCACTCATCTATATAACATTGATTACCAAAAGTAACTAAGTCTCTCACAAGTGCTTACTTTACAAAAAGACACATTTATGGTATTATAATGTATAGCTATATTGATATTAATGATAAATAGAAAAGGGAGAAAAAATGAAAAAAATTATTGCACTCATGATCGTACTACTTTTATCCATTACCATCTTTACCGCTTGTACCTCAAATCCATCTGAAGAAGGTGACCAAGAGGTCTTACGGGTTGGTATGGATTTAAAATTCCCACCGTTCTCATATCTTGATGATAACGGAGATCCAGTGGGGTTAGAGCCTACCATTGCGGAAGCTTTTGGCGAATTCTTAGGCATGGAGGTTGAGATTGTCAACACCGACTTTAGCCTCTTAATTCCTGCTTTACAGACGGGGGATGTAGACATCCTCATTCCTGATATGTCTTATACTGAAGAACGGGCAAAGCAAGTGGATTTTTCCGATGCATACCGTTATACTCAATCTTTAGCTTTAGTCAATAAGGATTTTGCTACAGAAAACAATATCACAGACGATATGCCACCGGAAGAATTCTTCAACTTAACCGGGTCAAAATTCATCGGCCTTGCCGGAACCTTCGGCGTTATCGTACCGGAGCAATTCGGTGCGGAAGTGGTAGAAGTGACAGAAATCGGCACCGGTATCTTAGAAGTTGCTAGCGGTCAATCAACGGCCCTCGTTGCTTCCAATGAGATCCACAGCTTCCACGCAGCAAATCCCGATACCACCGTGGTCTATAGCGGAATCGGTAACTGGTCAGGATCTTGCTTCGTCGTCAAAAAAGGAAATACCGAACTCCTTGAAAAATCCAATGAGTTTGTTGCATCAATGTATGAAGAAGGCGGCCTTTTTGATCAAATCAGAGAAGAATGGGATGCAATCATGGGCGACTTCCTACAAAATGATGAACTGGGTCTTGATTATATTGTAGAAAAGCCCGATGCATTAAAATAACATGAAGAATACCCAAAAACTGCAATACGGAATCGTACTCCTCTTATTTATTACAGCGATTTTCTATGCACTCTTTTATTCTACCGATACGCCGCCTCAATACGATATGATATTAGAGCAAAGCGGATTGCTATTCGATGCGCTCATTGGTACGATTACTATTAGCCTCATTACTTTGGTAGGCTCATTGATTTTAGGTTTTGTCCTCTTTATGATGATGAGATCAAAAATCATTATTCTCAAAGCCACTTCCGATATCTTAAATGAGATCATTATGGGGACCCCTCTACTGGTCATGATTTTCTTGATTGTTTACGTCTTGGGCCCTGTGATCCACTTCGGAGATAAGTTAGCACTAGGCATTATTGCGCTCATACTCTATAATGGACCCTATGTGGCCAATGCCTATGAAACGACGGCTTCTGTCGTAGATAAAGATCAATATACGATTATGGACTTGTATGGTTTTAAGTGGTATCAGAAGTATCTATACGTTATTGTACCTCAGATGATCAAGCCCTTTATTCCATCGCTTATCAACAACCTATCCAGTGTGATTAAAAGCTCAGCACTTCTTAATGTGATATCGGTAACAGAGATTACGTACATTACGACGGCTATTTCTTCAAGGAACTTTGCCTTTATTGAAGGCTACTATGTGATGTGGATCATGTATTTAATGGTAACGATTCCACTGTCGCTCCTTGCAAAATACGTAGGAAAGAAGGTGGCGTAATGGATTTTAAAGTAGAGAACCTGTCTAAAAGTTATGGCGAACATAAAGTACTTTCTGATATTTCCATTGAGATAGAGAAGTATCATGCTATTGGTATTATTGGAGAGTCGGGATGCGGTAAATCCACCCTCCTTCGTCAGCTTGCGGGGATTGAAGTACCCGATAGGGGACAAATTACCATCAATGGCTGTTCGCCAATTCTACATACAAAATCATTCAGAGAGAAAATTGGCGTTGTTTTTCAAAAGCATAATTTATTTCCCCATTTAACGATTAAAGAAAACATCACCCTTATTCTTCAAAAAATCAAAAAATGGGACAAAAACAAAAGTGAACAAAAAGCGAAAGAGC
>CAYJGI010000158.1:0-362 GCA_964369705.1 uncultured bacterium | reverse complement strand
GAAAACGAAGCCGATAAAAAGCCCCACGAAGTCTCAGGCGGTCAAGCCCAAAGAGCGTCCATCGCCAGAGCCCTTGCCACAGATCCGGAGCTCATTTTCTTAGATGAGCCTACGGCGGCCCTTGATCCTCTCTTAACCGATGAAGTGTTGAAGGCAGTCACAAAGCTAAAAGAAGGGGGCAGAAGTTTTGTTTTTGTCACCCATGAAATCTCTTTTTTGAAAGAATTTGCCGATTATATCATCTTTTTAAAAGATGGACGTATTCACGAGCATGGTGACATCTCGTGTCTACAATACCCTAAAACGAAAGCACTACAAGACTTTTTAAAACTATAGTGAGAATCAAAAATGACAACCAAAGA
>CAYJGI010000157.1:2258-2752 GCA_964369705.1 uncultured bacterium | reverse complement strand
TACTTGAAACATATATTCCTCAATAAATTTGTTAAAGTGAACGTATCCTAACACCTTTCCCCTGTCAAGCTTTTTTTAGGGCTTTTTTATACAGTTTTTTTTATTTTTTGCACGCGGTTTCTTGACACACTACGTTCCCTATTATACAATTTACACACAAAATTGTTTTTATACCTTCTTAACTTTTTTAATTAAAAATCTTTTACATAGATGTATGCATTAAAGGATTTTTTATGCCTAAAATATTTCAAAAAACATTTGTAATCTTACTGTTTTTCTTCTGCTTTTTGACCTGTACCATACTCTCATCCCCTATAAAAAACGCACCCGCGCCATATCTTAGCATTGGGCCTCACGTGGCTCATGCGGTGGAGCCCTTTACCCTCACGCCGGAAGAAAAAGCTTTTTTGCTCACCGCTAAACCCATCAAGGTTTCCTACGACGCTTTTTGGCCTCCCTTTGAAGAATACGACACCGAAAAACGTATGATTCAA
>CAYJGI010000157.1:1085-2248 GCA_964369705.1 uncultured bacterium | reverse complement strand
TTTGATTTTATGCACGGCTTGACCTACGCTGAAGCCTTGGCAGACTTGAAGCAAGGCAGGATGGACATGCACCTAAGCTATGACACCAACCCGCAAAAAGCTCAAGAATTAAACGCGGTTTTGAGTAACACGTTTCTCGCCACCCCCATTGCCATGATCGGCGCACAATACCACATGGCCGAAGACAGCGTTTTTGCTGTTTCCAAACTCCATCCGGTAATTATTGACTTTGTAAAATCCACATTCCCCAACAACACAATACTTAAATTTGACGATATTTCAGCTGCTTATCAGGCAGTAGAAGACGGACAAGCGGACTATACCTTTGAAAACGTCTACGCTGCCTCCACGGCCTTTCCACAAGATAAATTCAACAATATCCTTCTGCACCACACTACACAGCCCAACTACACCGCGCAATTTGTACAAGCCCTTTCCCAGCAAAGCCTTAACCTACTCACAGGTATTATTCTTTTGCTCATGACCTTGGTAGCGGTTCTTATTCTTTACACCAAAAAACAAAATACTATCAAAACAAAACTTGAGGCAAAGCAAAAACAAATTACAGAACTGCTCAACGCCTTCCCCATGCCCATATATATTTCCGATATGGATACCTATGACATACTTTATAGTAATAAAAAAACTTATGAATTATTTGGTTGTGAAAACTTAACTCACAATAAATGCTATAAAGTTTTTAGAAACTATGACTCACCTTGTAAAAAGTGTACAAATAGTATTATTAAAGACTTATCAACATCTTATATGTGGAATAAATTTGACGATAAACTCCAAAAGCATCTTCTAATTATTGTTTCCTTGTTAAGTTGTGACGACTATGATAAAGTTCGGCTTTCTATCTTTACAGATATAACTGTAATATTATATTTACATAAAGAATTGATGGGCGAAGAGCTGAATAACATAATGTCTAAAAACTTACCACTTAGTGTAACCTATTGGAATATACAAGGCAATATTATAGACTGTAACCAAGAAGTATTAAGCACTTTCAAGTATGAAACAAAAGAAGAATACATACAAAACTTTCACAACACTTCCCCCACTTATCAGCCAGACGGGCGCCTTTCCATGCAAGCCATTGCCGATAATCACAAAAAAGTAATGAAAGAAGGATATTGTCGCTTCGAGTGGCTCCA
>CAYJGI010000157.1:0-1075 GCA_964369705.1 uncultured bacterium | reverse complement strand
ATCAAGACAGCCAGGGTAAGCCCATTCCTGTGGAAGTTATTCACGTTCGAACAAAGCTCCATGGAGAGGACATTGTCATTGCTTATGTTATGGATTTACGGGAACTTAAAACAGCCCGAAAACAACTTGAAGAAACAGAATTGCGCAACACCCTCATGTTGGATGCCCTCCCCTTAGGCGTGCATTTTTGGGATGACAACAACAACCTTATCTATGTCAATGCCGCGGCCGTAAATATTTTTGGCTATGAAAATCGTGAAGACTGCATACGAAACTTCCACAAAATCCATCCTGAATATCAACCCGATGGGCAGCGATCTGTAGATCTTGTTGCTCAACAAATCCATTTGGCCCGAACGCAAAACATTGCTAAATCAAGAACCCTGTGCCTTCACCTTATCACTGGGGAAGAAATACCCGTTGAACTTTTAATCATAAAAACGGCTTATCAAGGCAAACACTGTCTCATCGTCTATTTTAGAGATATGCGCGAACATGAAGCCATGCTCAAAGAAATTGCCGATAATGAACAGCAATTACGCCAAGCAAAAGAACTGGCAGAGCAAAGCACCAAGGCAAAAGGCGAATTTTTAGCCAATATGAGCCATGAAATCCGCACTCCCATGAACGGCATCTTAGGCCTACTGCACCTTTTAGCCCAAACATCCATGAGCGAAATACAAGAAAATTACGTGCAAAAAAGCGTGCTTTCGGCCAATAACCTCATGCGAATCATCAATGATATTTTGGATTTCTCTAAGATTGAAGCGGGTAAGCTCGAAATGGAAGCGACCCCCTTTATTCTTCAAGATATTTGCCAAGAAGTCAGCGACCTCTACAACCCTTCTTGTGAAGAAAAGGGGATATCCTTACAGGTAGACTGCGGCGAACACAGCAACACCGTGCTTATGGGCGACGCATTACGCTTAAAACAAGTTATCTTTAACTTAGTGAGTAATGCCATCAAATTTACAGATTTAGGACATGTTTCCCTAAAAATTCAAAGCACTCTCCACACAAACCACGAGCTTCACTGCCAGTTTGAGATTAAAGATACGGGCATTGGGCTCACGCA
>CAYJGI010000156.1:0-2764 GCA_964369705.1 uncultured bacterium | reverse complement strand
AGATGGAGATTATTGCCGTTAATGGGTTTGATGGTATTGGCATCCAGTTCTCTCATGGTATTGCCGTATACATCGATTTCTACGGTTTTTTCGCCATTTTGGCCAAAAAGCACTGCTTCATAAGCGCTTTCTAAGCCACCGCCACGACCGACTACGTCATCTACCTTGTGACCTAAGGCCAGGAGTTCTTCTTTATTTTCATTGGTAATAAGGCCCATATACCCAAACAAATGGGCACCGGGAGGCATATCCCCCTCCACAAAAGGATCGATAGAAAGACTCTCTGTGACAAGATCATAGTAAGAGTACGATCGCTCATAGTTCACTTCTACTAATACGCCTTGTAGCGTTAAACGATTTTCTTCGATGACGGCAATGGTGTCCATGGGTACGTTTTCTTTGATTACCACAGGTTCCCAGTTGCGATACTTATTACTCTCCATTAAATCTCTCAAAACCTCAGTGGTATCATAGCGGTATGATACAGCTACCTTTAAGTCATCCATAGAGAGAATCTCTAAGTATTCTTCCGTAAAATCCGAGGTGTCGATGGTGCATGCACCGGTACTTGCATCATAGGATAACAAAGTCAGTGGCTCGTCGGTGTAATACATCTTTACTTTAATATCATCAATGGTTGCAATGCCTTGACTACCATCAAAGGAGAGGAGTTCATAGGGGAAATTCTCCGCTTTCCTCACATAGAACGTCCCATCGGGATCGACGGACGTGTAGACATCTTCCACCAAATCATAGTTCAGAATGAGGCGGAGGTCTTCTACCATGGTATCCAGTGCTTCATCATCTAGTCCCATGTCCATGAATGTCACGGTATAGCTCGGTATGTCTTGAGCCATGATATTGCCCTGACTATCATAGATTTTACCTCTTGCACTGGCAATAGGTAATTCTCTAATCCTGTTTTGTTCTGCAAATGCTTCATAATTCTCACCATCAACAATTTGAAGGTAATAAAGCCTAGCAGCCAAAATAAAAAGGAAAATCACGACAATAACAACGGCAATTCGATATTGACCGATATTGCGTTTTCCTTCTTCTTTATTCAGCTCAGTGATGAGGTTTTCTTTTGGGTATTGTTCTTTATTTGGTTTCACTAGGAAATCCTACCTATGATTGTTTTTTTCATTTTTATTAAGGAGGAGCACAGCACCATAAACAAAAGGCATTCCAATGGCATTTACTGTAAGCTTCAGTAATGTTTGTACCGTAATGATTTCAAAAGTCTTCATCATGCCGATGCTATTATAAAATAGCGCCATAGAAACTTCTTTCACCACTGTGGCCACAATGGTCACGCCCATGACCATAATCAGCCTTGTGTACGTATTGTTCTGAAAAGGCCTGATAAGCACAATCGCAATAAAACGACTAATGGCACCAAACCCCACAGGAAAAGTCGTAAGTATATCCACAAACATACCACCAACAAAGGCTGTAATCAAACCGTATTTCACATCTAATTGCATCGTAAAACAAATAGACACAAGCAAAATAAGGTCAACTACAACGGGACTTGTGGTCACAAAAGGAAAGAAGGCCGTTTGTAAAAAAAAGCACACGATGACTAGAAGGATGTTTTTGATCAATATCTTTATGTTATTCCAGTCCATCCTCTACCTCTTCACTCATATTGGTTACGATAAAGACTTTTTCTAACTTTTGAATATCGGTTTCCGGCTCTACAACGGCATAGTACATCGTACTTAGAGGCTCTTCATGGATGGATTGTACCGTACCGATGTGAAATCCCTTAGGTACGATGCCCCCTTGTCCCGATGTAATGATGGTATCTCCCGGCTGTACCGTCGTGGTTTCCGGTAGATAGGCCAGTTTTAGTTGACCCAGGGCTACGGGATAGGCCGCGCCGTGCCGTACACCCCCGTCCCGGTTTTGTTGCACGAGAATACTTATGGAGCTTCTCTCATCGGTAATGAGCATGACTTTTGATGTGGTTTCGCTGACTTCAATAATACGTCCAACAAAACCATACTCTGAAATGATCGGCATGTTTTCTGCCACGCCATCTCGTAAGCCTTTATCTATGGTAATGATTCCGTACCAATTCTCCGCATCTTTTGCAATAACTTCGGCACCCATCATCTCAATATCAGTTTCTTGCTCCTTGAATTGTAGCATAGATCTGAGTTCGTTGTTTTCGATAAGGGTTTCTTCATATCGAATGAGATTGGATTGTAGGATATTGATTTCCTGCTTTAATTCTTCAATCTCAGCCCTTAGGGTCTCTTCATTGCCATGATCTAAAAAAAGGTTGCGCATCGCATTACCAAAGGAAGATACTACTCGCTGAACCGGTGATAGCACTTGGCTAATGCCATTACTCACCACACCGGATTCCCCACCACTTGAAGACATGACGATGGAGAGGTATGCAATAAGAATCACTAAAAATAGCGCGATGATGATTTTGTAATTTTTTTTCAAAAACATGGATTTATCCTAACTCTTTTTCATAAGATAGTCTGCAAAAATACCGGCACCTTGAATCACTGTCATCTTTGGATTTTCTGCAATATGTATGGGCACTTGCAGATGGCTTGATAAGTAATGATCAAGTCCCGGAAGCATGGCCACTCCACCGGATATAATAATCCCATGATCTACAATATCACCCATAAAAGCCGGTGGTGTTTTATCTAATACTTGCTTAATATGGCTGACAATATATGCCAGAGACTCATCCAAAACAGCCCTCACTTCTTTTACAGAAAGCTCTATGGGTTTT
>CAYJGI010000155.1:1418-2833 GCA_964369705.1 uncultured bacterium | reverse complement strand
TATTTGATGGGGTACAACCCACCATTACAGTCATGCTTAATAATATAATGAGTAAAATTGCTAGTCCTTTTTTCATTGTGATTCTCCTAAAAAGTAATATATGTATTTTGTTGTTCACCAAAGGTAATAAGATACCCGTGGCCGTTGGATGGTTGCCATTCATTAAATCCCTTGTCTTCATGGGGGAAAAGGTGGTTCATGATTGAAACAATAGCGCCACCGTGGCTTACAAGGACGGCATGACGGGTGGTCTCCAGTTCTTTGACAAAAGCATCGGTGGCTTCCACCACCCTGCGATTAAAATCGTTCATGCTCTCTGCGCCACACTCTCTATAATCTCGATCGGAAAGCCAATTCTTAAAGTGGGGATCGTCTTTATACGTATCGTATTCTCTCCCCTCCCATGGGCCAAAATCACACTCAGAGAAGCCGGCGATTGCCGTGAAATCCACGTCACCGAAGAGTGCTTTAAGCGTCTCCTGAGCCCTTCTCAGTGAAGATGTGTAGTAATGGGCCGCTTCCGTCTTTGGGTAAATCCCTTGTTCTTTTAATCCCTGTAATTCTTTCAAACCATTTTCCGATAATGGTGCATCGAGGGCACCACAGAGGATATTGTTTTCGTTGTAGTACGTTTTGCCATGGCGTATCAGTAAAATGGTTTTCATTTTTTTATTTCCTTTCCGATTCCTAAGAATACCCGCACCACTTCCGTGGCTTCCATGGCCAGTATGACGCCGATACGACCGACGGCTTCCCGTAAATCCCGCTGTATTTTTGAAGTGGGAACTACGCCTCCGTTTAGGTCTGTCAGTATCACAACTTTACCGTGAAAAAGGGTTTTGTTTTCTTTTACGAAGGTGACGGGGTCTTTGCCTTCCTCGAGATTGGCTAAGATCCAGTTTTCTAAGTAAAAATAAGCTTTTTTGTGACTGTTTAATGGGTCACCGTTGCAGATTTGTATATGATCAATATCAAGGGCAAATCGACTCTCTGCATAAGCTTTTTTGCCTTGATATGTACCACCTGTGATTAGTATCATTTAGAATACTCCTTGCAGTAATGTCAGCATCACAAGGCTTGAGGCCTCCGATACCGTAATGGCAAAACCACTGCCATCTCCGTTAAAACCGCCAACGCCTCTATATGCCATGGAGGATGCCATCAAAAAAGAGACAATCTCAGCGAGAAGGACGAAAGCGCCTCTTCCCTCTCCCACAAAGATGCCTATGGCTAAAGTGAGAAGGAGAAAGAAGTAGAGTATGATTTTGTGGATGGGTTTTGCGTTTTTTTTGTATAAAGTGGCGTAGCCACTGCCTTCCATCGTGGGATAAATCAGTAATGCTAAGGCCGCTAAGACTCTGGATAATACCATGATCGGAACCAGCATCAAGGCGCTCTCCCAATCTAAGCCATAA
>CAYJGI010000155.1:0-1408 GCA_964369705.1 uncultured bacterium | reverse complement strand
ACTAAAAATAAGAGCATCACCGCAATAACGCTAAAAGATCCAACATGGGGATCCTTTAGGATACGCCTTTTTTCTTCTAAGGACCTTCTGGAGAGTAGGCTATCTACCATATCCATGAATCCATCTAAGTGTAAGAATCCCGTTATAATCGGTACAAAGGCCGTCATGAGGGCTGCTTTTAAGGCCGGTGGCGAGAAGAGCCAATCCAGTCCCATGAATACACCTAGCCACAAAAGCCCCAAAAACCCGCCCACAAGGGGTAAAGATAATAAAATATGGGTGGCAATTCCTTCGCTAAAACGGGAAGTCCCAAAGGGCAATATGCTAAATAGTCTGAAGGCTTCTAAAAATCCCTTGAGAAATCTCACGAATCCACGCCCTTTCTTTTTCTGTGCCTTTATAAAAAACCGGTTGACCCAGTACGACTTCAATCACCACATCGGCTTTTTCTGCCATTTTTTTGTCAATAGTCGCCAGTCCCCTCTTATATAAGGGCGTCATATCTTTCTCTCCCGCTTCTTCATTGTAGATATAATCACTCACAAAGACGGTATCAGAGTAGGTGTCACTAATGGTGATGAGTTCTTTGATGATTTTTTGAGGAGCATTGATGAAGGCTTCTTCATTCAATCCCCCATCGCCAAACATTTCGTTATTTAAGAGGGCCGTTACGCTATCGATTAGAAGGCTACTATTAGACGGCACTTCTCTTAGCGCCATGGGTAAATCCCGCCCCGCTTCAATGGTCTTATAGCCAAGGTGCGCCCTTGAATGGATGTGGCGCCGAATACGGCTCTCATCTTCTTCATCGTGGGGAATCATGGTGGCAATGTAGTAGTGGTTCTTAAGATTTAAATGGTAGGCGATGTTTTCCGCCAGTGTTGATTTTCCGTTTTTGCAAGGTCCCGATATGTAGATCAGCATAGTATTCCTTTATGGGAGTTATTTTTTGATTTTAAAGAATGTTTCTTCTTTGATACCATCGATGTAATCATCGTTGATTTTTGCTTCTTCAAAGGTGGCCATGTCATTCATTACTTTGAGGGCACCTTCTATCACCATAAACATAATGGGACAGCCACTTCCTTCCCCTAGCCGCATATCGAGCTGTAGGTGAGAGGAGAGCTCCATAGCCTTTAGGGCTTCTTTGTAACCGATCTCGTAGCTTTCGTGACTACAGATCATGTAGGATACCGCTTCAGGGCACAAAACCTTCGCCACGAGGGCTGCCACAATAGAGATAAAACCATCGATGACTACGGGAATCTTTAAGGAAGCGGCCCCTAAGAAAACCCCTGCCATACAGGCAATATCAAAGCCGCCCACATGGCTTACAATGGTGATGGCATCTTGTCCCACTAAATCGTATTTTAAAATGGCTTCTTCGATAATCTTTTTTTTCTTCGTG
>CAYJGI010000154.1:0-2926 GCA_964369705.1 uncultured bacterium | reverse complement strand
ACCTACAAACCTTAGAAAGCATTCCCATTATTCCTGAGCACACATATAAAGTATCCCAAGTCTATATCAAAGATGACGGCTCTACTCTATTCTATGGAAGTCCTCAAGCACTGTACGGTACCAGTGAAATCCCCATTCTCTACCACATCAATCATGATACAAAGATCGTAACTGAAGTCTTAGAGAACCATGAGCTTCACTTAAGTAATGTAACTTCTTCCGATGTGAGACTAGGTGGTGGAAGAAGTAGTCTACTCTATCAAGATGTCCTCTATAGCATTATGACAGAAAACTGTGCCTCTTACCTGGTATCGATTCACCCCGATGGCACGGTAAAGAAGAGAACCAAGGACTTAGGCTCTGTGGATGCCTTCGATATCTTTAATGATCGTGCTGTCTTTATCGGTCTTAGAGATCATTGCCTTACTGAGCTTTACTCTTTACCACTCAATGATCAAAACTCCACTGAAGATGAAGTACAGCTCACCCACTTTAATGATTGGGTAAGAGAAGAATATGATGTCGTCTTCCCCGATTATGTCACGTACGAGAATCAAGATGGAATCACTATCGAAGGATACGTCTTTATGCCAAAGGACATTAAAGGGCAACAAAAATGCCCGGGGATTCTACAAATCCACGGAGGCCCCGCCGTCGTCTACGGTAATCTCTTTATCCATGAGATGCAGCTCTTAGTGGCAAAAGGTTATGCCGTATTCTACTGTAATCCACGGGGCAGTGCCGGCCGCGGTAACGAATTTGCAGACCTACGGGGTAAGTATGGTACCATTGATTACGATGATATTATGGGTTTTACCGATCATGTGTTACGGGAATATCCTGCGATTGATGTCGATCGCATCGGTGTATCAGGTGGATCATATGGCGGTTTTATGACCAATTGGATCATCGGGCATACCCATCGTTTTAAGGCTGCTTGCAGTCAGCGCAGTATCTCTAACTGGAGTAGTAAGTGTCTTACCACCGATAATGGCTATATCCATAATATGGATCAGCAACAAAGCTCACCTTGGAATAACTTCGATAAGATGTGGAGCCATAGCCCTCTCAAGTATGCCAATGAAGTGAAAACCCCGACGCTCTTCATCCATTCTACCGATGATTTTCGTTGTTATATTGCAGAAGGCCTTCAAATGTATACTGCCCTTAAGATTCATGGTGTCGATAGCAGACTGTGCCTCTTCAAAGGTGAGAACCATGAGCTCAGTCGCAGTGGAAAACCCCATCATCGACTCCGCCGATTGAAAGAAATCACCAATTGGTTTGATTATTATTTAAAAGGTGAAAATACCCTTGAGGTTTTGGAGGAGCTTTATAAATAAAAAACAATTCCCTACAATTCCTACTCAAAACAAAAAAAGAGAGTGAATCTTTCACTCTCTTTTTTGTATTTCTATTGGAATTACAATAAATAAATCAAAATAGCTACAATGAACATACACAAAAAACCACTGATCATACCAAGGAGGGTCTTAGAGTATCCCTTTGGTATAATCTCTCCCATATGGTCTATTTTTTTGATAATGGGATGGAGTTTGACGTAGTAGGTGCCGATGGCGGGGATCATTACAATCAGTGCCCATAGTTTTGTCGTATCACTTCCCGTGATTAAGATCACAATCAGTAGTACAATAAAAATCAACTTACTTCCCGCTACCCAATTGGCCATGTATTTGGCAAAGAGTTTTGTATTCTCTTCTGATTTTAGGTCTTCCCACTGTTTGAATACGGCAAGACCATTGCCGTAGGGGAATTCTGGTTTGCAATAGATGATTAGTACATTCATGGATTCCAGTACAATAAAAATCAATAGGACAATATCTAAAATATGCATATGTCACTCCTTACTTCGTTCTCTTTAATAATTCAGTACGGATTTCTTCTACATCTATGCCTTTGGCCGCTAAGAGAACAAGGGTGTGATAACAAAGGTCTGCTACTTCATAGATGGTCTCAGCAGGGTCCTCGTTCTTCGCTGCAATAATGACTTCGCCCGCTTCTTCTGCAATTTTCTTTAGAATCTTATCGATTCCTTTAACAAAAAGGTAATTGGTATAACTACCTTCTTTTGGATTTTTTTTGCGATCTAAAATGGTCTTATTCACTTCTTCTAAAACTTGTAGTTTTTTTGGTAATGTTGGTGCATCTTCACCTTCAATATTCTTAAAGAAACAGCTGTACTCTCCCGTATGGCAAGCGACACCCGCCATATTCACCACATAGAGCAGTGTATCGTTATCACAATCTACTTTAATCTCTACGATTTCAAGTGTATTCCCTGAAGTCTCGCCCTTTACCCAAAGTTCGTTACGGCTTCTACTGAAGAAAGTTGCTTTTTTTGTTGATTGGGTTCTTCATTGGCGTAGGCCAGCATTAATACTTCTTTCGTCATTGCATCTTGTACCACTACCGGTACTAAACCTTCATTATTAAACTTCATCATAAGCGTATTAATACTCCATGTTCTTTTAAGTATTTTTTTAATTCAATGATTTCTAATTCTTTAAAATGAAATAGTGAAGCTGCTAAGGCTGCATCTACGTTCGTTTTTGTAAAAACTTCCAAAAAATCTTCTTTTGTCCCTGCACCACCACTGGCAATTACAGGAATATTCACGCTGTCACTAATGGCCTTAAGAAGAGGAATGTCGTATCCGCTTTTTGTACCGTCTTGATCCATACTGGTGATGAGTAGTTCACCTGCACCTAAAGCTTCACATTGCTTGGCCCAGGCCACTGCATCAAGCCCCGTATCTTCTCTGCCACCTTTAACAAAAGCATTCCAGCTGTTATCACCGTTTTTTTTGCAGTCGATGGCAACCACAATACATTGACTGCCAAATCGCTTAGATGCCGATTCAATGAGGCTCGGATCTTTAATAGCGGCACTATTAAAAGAGACTTTA
>CAYJGI010000153.1:0-2943 GCA_964369705.1 uncultured bacterium | reverse complement strand
TCTAAGCTCCCTGGCTGATACACGAACACCGCCGCTTCCAAGGACCAATTGTTGCTCAATGCGATCGCTGGTGGCTACCCGCACGATATAGTCCTTTGCAAGATTAAAGACGAGTCGCTCAATGTAGTGATCCGCCGTTTCGTTTTTTTTGGTGAAGATGACTAACACGTCGCCTTCCATCTCTTCCCGTCTTTCTAATTGGGTGCCTAAATGAGCGTCAAAAACAACAATCGTACGATGACCTGTGAGGCTTGCATACTCCATCATAAAAGCCGTTAGCTGTTTTCTTGCGCCATCGATGTCTTCTTTTCTTAGGGCGGAAAATTCTTTCCAGCTTCCTATGATATTATAGCCATCGACAATCATGTATTCTTTCACGAATGAATCTCCCGCTGACGTCTAATCTCGTACATAATAATGGCACCGGCCACAGAGGCATTGAGGGAGGATACGCCACTTCCCATGGGAATATTGATGAGGATGTCGCAGCGCTCTTTGACTAAGCGGTTCATCCCGCGCCCTTCGCTACCGATGACGAGGGCCACAGGACCCTTGAGATCGCTCTTATAATAAGTGTCGGGACCTTCAATGTCGGCACCAAAAATCCAAAGTCCTTTGTCTTTAAGTTCATCTAAGGCTTTTGCAATATTAACAACCCTTGCCACAGGCACGTACTCAATGGCTCCCGCAGAAGCCTTCGCCACCATGGCGGTGAGGGCCGCGGCGCGGCGTTTTGGAATAATGACACCGTGGGCTCCCACGGCATCGGCGGTACGGATAATCGATCCTAAGTTGTAAGGATCTTTGATTTCGTCAAGGACAATGATAAAGGGCTCTTCATTGCGACTTTGGGCTAATTCTATCATATGGTCAATGTCATAGTAGCGATAAGCAGCACCCATGGCAATGACGCCTTGATGATTGCCCGTATCACTCATGCGCTCAAGCTTCGCCTTCGGTACAAATTCATAAAGAACTTTACTTTCTTGGCATAGAGATACGATGGTGTCTATGGGGGCGCCCTTAGCACCCTCTGCAATCATGACACGGTTTAGTTCTGTGCCTGCTCTTAAAGCTTCTATGACGGGATTTCGACCTTCTATTTTATCGTTCATTTTTTCCACCTTTTTTATAATGATTTATAGTATGATACCACTTCGTTCATTTTACCGCAAGTCATCTTGCCTTCACTGCATTTTCCTGTCGTTACGCAATCAGGGCCCACTGTGTGAAAGAGGATTGGCGCTTCTTGTTTGACAAGTTTTACCATTTCTTCTGCCAGTGCCCGAATCTCCCACTGTGCTCTATTGCAGCAGCGAAGTGAGAAGAAGTGGCGCAGTTCCCTTGCATTCATCGTTAGCATAAATTTCGTCTCCGAAGCGTTCGGCAAGACAAAACGGGCATCTTCATTGGCCGACTCACCGGATCCACCTAGTTTTTCTACCCACGTATTGTACCAGCCTTGTATGGTCTGCATCTGCTCTTCGAAGATTCTGACTTCATCTTCTCCCAAGGCTTTAATGCTGTCCGGTATAATATACTGAAAAGTATCTCCGTTTTCTTTTTTCTTACTGACGTAGCGCTGAGATTGCACGCTGAAGCTGGCTAAGCGGTGCCTTGTAATCTGGGCCAAAAGAGCCCTGGATACGCCTTCAATTCCAAAGGTAAAGCTGGCATGCTCCACCGTGGATAAGTGGCCTAAGTCCATCAGCTTATTGAGAAAAGCCGTTTGATCTTTGGCTTTGATTCCTTCTTCTAAGTCTTTCAGTTCTGCTCCTGAGTAGCAAAGCTTAGCGGCCATGGCGATGAGTTCTTCCGGCGATCCCGTAGATCTTAAAAGCCTTACTTTTAAAGTCGTATTACCCATGATTACTCTCCTCTACTTTTCCTTTGATACTCTTTTCCAGCAGCCATTCCAGCCGCTCAATATCGCCTTTTAGGTATAGGGCACCTAAGAGGGCTTCAAAACCCGTTGCCATGCGATAATCGGCGATTTTTGCATTCTTCGGAACGGCGCTACTGGTATTGCGCCCTCGCCTCGCAATGGCTTGCTCTTCTTCTGTAAGGTCTTCCCAAAGTCGCTTTAGCGTATTGCTTTGGGCTTCGGCTTTGACGTAACTGACGGCCAGAAGATGGTAGTCTCTGATTTTTTTTTCGCCTTGCTCTATTAAATGGCGCCTGACGGCCATTTCGTACACGGCATCCCCAATAAAAGCCAGTGTTAGCGGGTTTTTTTCTTGGGGTAAGATGATTCTATCGGGGCTTTTTAGGAGTATGGGGTCTTTCGTTCTATTCCCTTCGCCCTTTTTTTCTTTTATCATTTAGTTTCTGACCCTCTTCCAGCGCATTTCCGTCTTGGTATCTTCAATAATGATGCCTTTTTCTTTGAGGTAATCTCTGATTTCGTCGCTTCTTTTATAGTCTTTATTGGCTCTGGCTTCCATTCGTTCCTTAATGAGGGCTTCTACTTCTTCATCTAATACAGCCTCTTCTATTGCCTCCATAAAACCTAAAGCATTGCTTAGCGTGAGGAAGATATGGTGTACGCTTTCTACCACCGCTTGACTGCTGTCTTCACTGAGGGAGATGTTAGCCAGCTTTACCATCTCAAAGAGGGCACTAATGGCATCTGCCGTATTAAAATCATCGTCCATAGCACCGATGAATTTATCTCTTAAATCTTCCACCGCTTTCAAAACCCCTTCTTCTTCCGTGGTTAGCGGTCTTTTTTCCGTTCTTTGTAAGAGGTGTTTTAAGTTGTCCAATCCATTATACAGGCGTCCTAAGCTGTTTTTAGCTTGGGTCATCATCTCATCGCTGAAATTGACGGGGCTTCTATAGTGGGCAGACAGTAAGAAGAAGCGAATTTCTTCTCCTGTAAAGTCTTTGATGATATCTCTCACCGTAAAGAAATTATGGAGGGACTTTGACATTTTTTGATTA
>CAYJGI010000152.1:756-3087 GCA_964369705.1 uncultured bacterium | reverse complement strand
CCTTTTATGGATTGATATTGTGTAATTTCTATGCCTTGACTAAGTTCTGAAATGGTTATGGGCCTTGTATAGTTCATTACAAAAACGCCAATGATCAACACAACCAAAACCAAACCTAACAACCACATTTTCTTTTTCATCATTATCTCCATTCATTCTCTAAAAAATTAAATAAATATAAATCCCAATGGCTTGCAGTACACTACCGGCCAAAACAAAAAGATGCCAGATGGAGTGCATATAAGGGACTCGCTGAAGACTATAAAAAATCGTCCCCACCGTATAAGCGATTCCGCCTCCCGCCAGCCACATCAAAAACCCAATGGGAATGACTTGTAGCATGGGTCGAATGGCAAAAACCACAATCCAGCCCATCAAAATATATAGAATCATGGACACAAGCTTTGTTTTGTCCATTTTTTTATGGGTTGCTACTTTAAAGATAATACCGCCTAAGGCTATACTCCACACGCCAACTAATATGGCTACCTGAAGGCTACCCTCTAAGGCAATGAGGCAAATAGGGGTATAAGATCCTGCAATGAATAAGAAAATCGCCGAGTGATCAAAAACTCGTAAAATTGACTTGGCTTTCTTATTGGGGATACTGTGATAGAGGGTACTGAATAAATATAAACAAATGGAAGATGCTCCGTAAATGGAAAAAGCCACAATGGCTCTACCGTTCCCCGCTTTTGCCGATATAATAATCATCATGACTAAGTTGATAATACATAAGATCACGCCAAACCCATGGGTAATGGCATTGGCAATTTCTTCCCCTTTGGAGTAGGGTCTTTTTTCTTTTTTTACTTTTGGTTTTTTTTGTAGCGTGGCGCTCTGTAAACTACTTTGATTTTGCATTGTTTTACCTCTCGATTCCCTTTTCTTTTTTTCTACTGAATCTATACCATTATATCACGCTTTTATAAAATATGATAACAAAAAAAATAAAACGGGGTATGGATTCACCCGTTTTATTCTAAAAATCAATTAAAAATCAATACCGACTTGCAGTACTTCCATTTCTTTAGGAATAAGCTTTTGATGTTTTTCCGGTAGTGTTTCTTTCAGCGCTTCTTCAAAGAATTTTGCATCTATGACGCCCGTTGCACCGATGGTCTTCCCTAAGAGATAGATCCCTGCAAAGGCGGCGACTTTCTCTTCTCTCGCCATTTTGGTTGCAGGAAGTCTATAGACTCTTACATCTTTTCTTGTCACTTCTTCTTGTACTAAGCTACTATCTACAATGATGACGCCGTTTTCTTTGACCATGTCCTCGAACTTTACTAAGGACGGCGTATTCATTACGATGAGTACATCGGCTTTTGCCACAATGGGTGCGCCTACAGGCTCATCGGAAATAACCACTTGGCAGTTGGCGGTACCACCACGCATCTCAGGGCCGTAAGAGGGTAACCAAGAAACGTTTTTGCCTTCCATCATCGCCGCTTGTGCAATGAGTTTTCCCATGGACAAAATCCCTTGCCCACCAAATCCGGCAATCATGATTTCGGTTTTTGCCATATTATTTTACCTCCAAATCTTGCCCTTTTAGTACTCCCATAGGGTAAAAAGGCATCATGTTTTCTTCTAGCCACGTAAGGGCTTTTACGGGGGAGATTTCCCAGTTGGTTGGACATGTGGATAAGATCTCAACCATGGCGAAGCCTAAGCCTTGTTGCTGTATTTTGATGGCTTTTTTGATGGCTCTTTTGGTGGCCATGATGTTTTTTGGATTGTTGACGGCACAGCGCTCAATGTAGACGGCACCATCTAAAGTAGCCAGCATCTCGCTGACACGAATGGGCTGTCCATGTAGGCTGGCGTCACGCCCCTCGGGAGAAGTGGTCGTCTTCTGTGATAGAAGAGTGGTAGGTGCCATCTGGCCATTGGTCATACCATAGATGGCATTATTAATGAAAAGAGTGGTAATCTTCTCACCACGGGCTGCGGCATGGACAATCTCCGCCGTACCGATGGCTGCTAAGTCACCATCTCCTTGATACGTAAGGACGACTTTATCGGGAAGGCTTCTCTTAACGCCCGTTGCAACGGCAGGTGCTCTACCGTGGGCTGCCTGTTGCCCATCGAATGTAAAATACTCATAGCAGTTGTAGGAGCAACCTACAGGCGCTACAATGACGGTGTCGCCTTCAAGGCCCATCTCATCGATTACTTCCGCTAAAATGCGGTGGACAATACCATGGGAGCAACCGGGGCAATAGTGAAGGGTTGATTTTTCCAGTGATTTTGGATGTTCGTATACTTTAGCCATTTCTGTACCTCCTATTGACCCATAATAGACAAGATTTTGTCTAGGATTTCTTG
>CAYJGI010000152.1:0-746 GCA_964369705.1 uncultured bacterium | reverse complement strand
TGAACTGGCCGGCCGAAAGCTCAACGGCTAAGAATTGATCGGCACTACCTGCCGCTTCTTCGTAGGCTTTTGTTGGGAAAGGCCATAAAGTCACGGGACGAAGAAGTCCTACGGGAAGACCCATGGCACGGGCTTCGTCTACGGCGTTTTGCGCAATACGGGCTACTGTACCGTAAGCCGTAACGACGAGTTTTGCCCCTTCCATTCGATAGTTTTCGAAGCGGGCTTCTTTTTCTTCTATGATGCGATACTTTGCTTGTAGTTTTTCGTTATGCTTTTCTAATACTTCGGGATCGATGTAGATGGACGTGATGACATTCTTGTCACGCTTTAGTCCTGTGGTATCGGTGGCCCATGCACGGTTCACCGGCTCTACGTGGGGCTCTTTAGAAATATCCACGGGCTCCATCATCTGACCGAGCATACCATCACCTAAAATCATAGACATGATGCGGTAACGCTCAGCAATATTAAAAGCTTCAATGGTAAGGTCGTAGAGCTCTTGAACGCCGGCGGGCGCTAAAACCACCATGCGATAATCGCCATGGCCACCGCCTTTTACCGTCTGAAAATAGTCACTTTGGGCAGGCTGAATGGTACCGAGGCCTGGACCGCCACGGACAATGTTGACGATAACGGCAGGAAGTTCTGCTCCTGCAATATAGCTGATTCCTTCTTGTTTTAAGCTGATACCCGGGCTACTGCTACTGGTCATGGTACGGGCACCGGCACCGGCTGCTCCATAT
>CAYJGI010000151.1:0-3097 GCA_964369705.1 uncultured bacterium | reverse complement strand
CTTGCAAAAAGATCGGACTGATTAAACCCACGCTTCTTGAGTCTTTTGGGGTGAAGGGGAACGGCGACGATGGCATGGAGCTCCCGAAGGCTTTCGTTGTAGGTTTCAACGAGGAGTTGTGCCATTCTTTTTGGCAGGTAGCTTTTTTGACCGTACTTTAAGGCGTGGAGCATTCTCTTCACTTCGCCATCATAGCGAAATAGGCCGTGGTTTTTTTCGTAGGCGAGGGTGCGTTTTTTGAGGCAGTGGGGGCATGTGGTTTCAAAGGCATGGAGCCTTCTTCCGCAGATGGGACATAGCACTGCGTCTTTCACCAAGACGAAATAAACCTCTCTGCAATCGGTGCATAAGACGGCGCCTTCTTCTACCTCATCGTCGCAGAGAATACAATAATGGGATGGATAAAGTAAGTTCAAGAAGCCCTTCAACAAAATCACTCCTTTCAGAAATATTTCACATTATCTTCATTATAATCGATTACGATATATTTGAGAACTACTTGAAGGTAAACAAGTGAAGTGATACAATAAAATAGACTATGATTTTTTAATAGAAGAGGATGCCTATGCTAAAAAAACTACTGGGTGCTTTTATACACACCAACGAAAAAGAAGTAAAACAATTACAAGAAAAAGTAAAAAAAATCAACGCCTTAGAGCCTTCCATAGAAGCCTTAAGCGATGAAGCCCTAAAAGAAAAAACAGCGGAATTCAAGAATCGCTTACAACAGGGCGAGACTTTAGATGACCTCTTACCTGAGGCTTTTGCCGTCGTTCGTGAAGCGGCGAGAAGAACAATACACATGCGCCATTTTGACGTACAGCTCATGGGTGGTATGGTACTCCACTCCGGCCGTATTGCCGAGATGAAGACCGGTGAAGGAAAGACGCTGGTGGCAACGCTTCCCGTCTACCTCAATGCCCTAACAGGTAAAGGAGTACACGTTGTTACCGTCAATGATTACTTAGCAAAGCGTGATAGCGACTGGATGGGTAAAGTCTATCGATTCTTAGGTCTTACCGTAGGCCTTGTAGTGCCGGGCATCGGCGAAGTTCGAAAAAAAGAAGCCTATAGAGCCGATGTTACCTTTGCCACTAATAATGAGCTGGGTTTTGACTACTTAAGGGATAATATGTCCATTTATGAGAAAGAGCGGGTACAGCGCCCCCTCCACTTTGCCGTCATCGACGAAGTTGACAGTATCCTCGTGGACGAAGCGAGAACGCCCCTTATCATCAGTGGATTTGGCGTAGAGAGTGAGAACTACTACGAAGCAGCGGAAGCCTTCGTCAGTCGCCTGAAAGAAGAGGATTATATCATCGATGAGAAGAAGAATAATGCCTACCTGACCGATGAGGGAATGGCCAAGGCGGAAAGCCACTTCGGAATCGAGAGCCTCCTTGATACCGATAATAGGCAATTGGCCCACCAAGTCAATAATGCCCTGAAAGCCAATCACTTAATGAAGCTTGATGTAGATTACGTCGTAAGGGACGGCGCCGTCGTTATTGTGGATCAATTTACGGGACGCCTTATGTTTGGCCGTCAATATAGCGATGGACTCCACCAAGCCATTGAAGCCAAAGAAAAAGTCCGTATCAAAAAAGAAACCAAGACCATGGCCACCATCACCTTCCAAAACTTCTTCCGTATGTACGAGAAGATCTCCGGCATGACGGGAACCGCCATGACAGAAGAAAAAGAGTTTATCGATATCTATAGCATGGACGTGGTAGAAATCCCAACGAATAAGCCACTGATTCGTAAAGATCAGCCCGATGCCGTCTACAAGACCCAAGAGATTAAGTATCGCAAAGTGGTAGAAGATATTAAAGAAAGCTACGCCAAAGGCCAGCCCGTCTTAGTGGGCACCGTTAGCATCGAGAAATCAGAGCTTCTCAGCACGCTCTTAAAACGAGAAGGCGTGACCCACCAAGTATTAAATGCAAAACACCACGAGCAAGAAGCGGAGATTGTCGCTCAAGCCGGTCGTTTTGGCGCCGTGACCATTGCTACCAATATGGCGGGCCGTGGTACCGATATTATGCTGGGGGGTAATCCCGAATACATGGCCCTAAAGAAGCTTCGCCAAATGGACTACGAAGAAGATCTTCTAAGAGAAGCCAATGGTTTTTCCGAGACGGATCAAGAAGAGATTCTGGAGATTCGTAGGCTTTTTCAAGAATTTGTTGAAGAAAATAAAGCGGCCATCAAAGATGAAAAAGACAAGATCTATGCCGCAGGAGGCCTCAAAGTCATTGGTACAGAGCGCCACGAATCCCGCCGTATCGATAATCAGCTGAGGGGACGCTCCGGCCGACAGGGCGATCCGGGAGAAACCCGTTTTTACATTGCTTTAGAAGATGACTTAATGCGCCTTTTTGGATCGGATAACTTAGCGGGAATGTTCGATAAGATGAAGATGGGAGAAGAGTCTTTAGAAAACAACTTCCTCACCAAATCCATTGAGAGAGCACAGCAAAGGGTAGAAGGTCGCAACTACAATATCCGTAAACACGTATTAGAGTACGACGTCGTGATGAATAAACAGCGGGAAATCATCTACGGCCAGCGTAATGAAGTGCTTCAAGGCAATAATATGAAAGAGCCTATCATGACTTTCTTAGAGGAGTACATCAATGGGCAGGTGGACGCCTTCACCGCCCAAAGTAAATTCCAAGAAGAATGGGACTTAGAAGGCCTCAATCGTGCCATGGGGAATGTATTCTTACCCCAAGAGCTCTTTGCCGACGAAAGCAAAGAGTGGACCGAGGATGAACTTGCAGAATATTACGAAGAGACGGCAAAAACTCTCTACGAAAAAAGAGAACAAGAGGCAACGGCAGTGGGTATCGACTTTAGAGAAGCGGAGCGTATTTTGTTTTTGCGTGCCATTGATACCGAGTGGATTGACCATATCGATGCCATGCACCAACTGAAGCAAGGCATCAATCTCCGCGCCTATGGTCAGATGGATCCCCTTCAGGCTTATCGTGTGGAAGGCTATGAGATGTTCCAAGATATGATCAAAGAGATGAAGGCAGCTGTACTCCGTCTTCTTTATAGCTTCCAAATCGAAAAACCGGTACAAAGAGTT
>CAYJGI010000150.1:0-3166 GCA_964369705.1 uncultured bacterium | reverse complement strand
CTGCATAAAAAAAACTCGGTAAAAATACCGAGTGATTTTGTTATACGCCTATTTGCGCCATAATGGATGGGGTAATATAAATCTCTATGACTGCTGCAATCAGCAAAAGGGCTACAATGACAAAGAGGATCCATAAGGAAGCACGAAAATTGTCTTTGAAATTCTCATAAGTGGTGAGGCCTTCCTCCGGCTTAAAAAGCTCCGTGCCAAATTTTAGTCCCATACCACCGGCCAAAAAAAGGGCGATGAATTCCACTACACCATGGGGTAAGATACTGGCGGCCATATAGGTGAAGTCGTATCCTCTCTCTAAGAGCATTGCCATAACAATGCCTAAGACGGCACCGTTTTGTACCAATAGGAAGATGGTGGGAATCACAAGCACAATTCCCGCAAAAACCATGAGAACAGCACTGAAGATATTATTCTGAATTAGGCTCCAAAGGGATACCTGTACATCTTCTAAGCCTTCTATACGAATTAGGAGATTATCAATAACACCTTCCACAAAAGGCTCCAGTATGCTTGGTGCAGACACGTACACCAGGTACCCGATCACCGCTCCAAGCAAAAACAAAATGGCTGCCATTAGTGTATAATTCATCCCTTTAGAGAGGGCGTAGCCTAATGTGATTTTTTTGTACCTCATGGAAGAGCACTCCTTAAACATCGGTTGGTAATGGATGATTCTTAATACACTCCCTTAAAAAAGGTAGTGATTGAAAAGTAATCCCACCGTGAATTTCTAAGAATTTTATCCAAATCTTAATATAATAGTACTGCGATTTCACCGGGATGGGGATGGTTTCTAATGTTGCAAAATCTTGCCATTCCAATAGAATGCGAAGAAGCTTTAAATCGCCACTTCTCACCTCAAATTCGCCATGACCGCAGTGGTCACAATAATAAGCACCGTGGTGTGTATTAATGACGGCTTTACGCTCAGGAAGTAAGGTGCCGCAAGTGGCACAGCCTTCTAAGTCCGGGAGTATCCCGTTTTCTATCAGCACCTGTGTCAAAAACCACAAGAACAGTAAATTGGGCTTCTTGGTTTCGTTCAAAAACCGCAGCGTCTTAAGACCCAAATCAAAAAAAGCAAAAGACTCATGACCTTCGGGAGAAGACTTGTAGATGGCTTCTAAGATGACATATCCATAGGCCGTCTTTAATAAGTCTTTCTTCACAGCGGGGTAGGTTTCTATTGATTTATATTGGGTAATGGTTTTGAGAGTTCCTTTCCCTTTTACGACAAGGAGCTCACTATAGCCCATGGGCATCATACCGCCGGACAGAGCGTTTTTGAGTTTTTTGGCACCTTTTGCCACGGCTCTTTGTGTTCCACCGTGTTCTGTAAGATAAGTGACGAGAAGGTCACTTTCTCCCATCGGTGCGACTTTGATGATGATGGCCTTTAGTTTTTGTTCCATGCCCAATCCTTCTTCTTTTTATAATTCGTCGTATCCAAACTGATTGAGATTCGTCTTCTTATTGCGCCAATCTTCGTTGATTTTTACCCATAGCTCCAGATAGACACGGGTGGCTAAGAAGCCTTCGATGTCTTTTCTTGCTTCTGTACCGATTTTTTTCAGTAGGCTTCCACCACTGCCCAGTATGATATGTTTATGGGATTTTTTTTCACAGTGGATGGTGGCAGCAATGTATACTAGACCGTTCGGTCTTTCTTCATAGCGATCGATATCAACGGCAATACCGTGGGGTACTTCATCATAGGTATTGTGGAGGACTTTTTCTCGAATGAGTTCTGCCACTACCATACGCTCCGGTTGCTCTGTAATCATATCATCGGGAAAAAACTTAGGACCGGGCTGAAGTTCCGCTACAATGAGATTTAACAAATCATCGGTATCGGTCCCATAGAGGGCACTAATGCGAAGGACTTTGTCAATGCCTGCCGCCTCTGCCATCTCTTCGTATTGATCTCTATAGCTAAGCTGATATTCTTTTGTTGCTAAATCTACCTTATTAAGGGCTAAGATCTTAGGACAATCAATGCGGGAAGCAAGATCAAAAATATATTGATCACCGGGACCCGGTTTCTCGCTGGCTTCCATCAAGATCACTGCCACGTCCACTTCTTGTAAAGTGCCCACAGCGCTTCCTACCATGTGTTCTCCCAGTTTGTTCTTTGGTTTATGAATCCCCGGTGTATCCAAAAAAACAATTTGATAGTCTTCCTTTGTCAAAATGCATTTAATGCTATTGCGTGTCGTCTGAGGCTTGTCTGACATGATAACAACTTTCTCGCCGATAAAGCGATTGAGTAGTGTTGATTTTCCCACATTGGGTCTTCCTATAATCGTTACAAATCCTGATTTCATAAAATCTCCTTCTTTACGAACGGGTAAGAGGAAAAGGCTTTACTTCTTTAAAAACGTAAGGCACTATGGCTTCCCCTTCTGTTTCTTCTACTACGGCACTATCCGGCAAAACAGCAATCATGGTTTTACCTTTATTAAGTTGTAAGAGTTCTCCCTCTGCATTGTAATATTCCATTGGTGCAAAACGACTCTCCTTAGCCCAAGTGATGTCCATCTTGACACCTCTTGTATAAAGCACGCCTTCGCCTTCTCCCACAATCTCAATATTCTGTCGATCTTGACTGTCGATACTGGTATGTACTGCTGTTAGGGTGATGAGATTGGTAAAAGCAACTTCTTCGCCATTATTCTCATCGATATGGATGTCTTCATTGACGATTCTGGTATAGAGACCGTCTTTTCTGTCGTATGTATAATTGAGTAGATAGTTTCTGCCTTTTTGGTATAGGATTTCGATATCATCCACAAGGTCTTCCGTTGGTTTTGTGCCAAAGTCAAAGAAAGTCAATGCTTGTCCCGTATAACCATCGGTATCGTAATTCTTATTATCCGCCGATTCCTTCGCCCGCTCTAGTGTCATAAAGGAGCTGTAAGGCGCTTGGCGTTCCGGATCTCTCCAGTAAGTTGTCCCATCGTAGATTCCGTTTAATTCTTGAAGTTCTTTAACATTTTCTATATCGCTCCATACTTCGGGGCTTCCGCCATAAAAAGCAAAAATAGAAGAATATTGAAGGGCCGTTTCTACCATGTATTTCCGTGCACTTCGAATGGGACCAATCTGAAAATCATCGTCAGCCGTCCCAAAGAATACGGCAAGGAGCCTCGTG
>CAYJGI010000149.1:1925-3190 GCA_964369705.1 uncultured bacterium | reverse complement strand
GTCCACGGTTTATTTTTAAGCTTTTTTTATATTTTTATTGTAATAGGCTAAATAATAAAGTATGATGTAAATACATTTTATTAAAGAAGGGGTTGCTAATGAAAAAACAATTGAACAAAGTAGTACTAGCGTATTCAGGAGGACTTGATACTTCGGTTATCATAACGTGGTTAAAAGAAAACTACGGATGCGAAGTAATCTGTGTTGCCGGTAATGTAGGTCAAGATGCTGAGTTAGAAGGCTTAGAAGAAAGAGCGTTAAAGACCGGCGCAAGCAAGCTGTACATTGAAGATATCCAACAAGAATTCGTCAATGATTTTGTGTTTCCCACCCTTAAAGCAGGGGCTATTTACGAGGATCAATATTTACTGGGGACCTCATTTGCCAGGCCGCCAATTGCAAAAAGAATTGTAGAAATCGCACTTAAGGAAGGCGCCGATGCCATTTGCCATGGATGCACAGGCAAAGGCAATGATCAGGTGCGCTTCGAATTAACGATTAAGGCCTTTGCTCCTGATATGCCCGTGATTGCACCATGGAGAATTTGGGAATTAAAATCAAGAGATGATGAAATAGATTACGCCATAGAAAAAAATATTCCAATCAAGCTTACCCGTGAGACCAACTACTCAAAGGATATGAATTTATGGCACTTGTCCCATGAGGGACTGGATTTAGAAGATCCACAGAACGAACCCAAATACAACCAAATTTTAGAAATGAGCGTACCACCACAACAAGCGCCCGATACTGAAACTGTAATTACTTTAGGTTTTGAAAAAGGGATTCCCGTTTCACTGAATGGCGAAAGAATGGATGGCGTCGCTCTCATTAAAGAACTGAATAAAATCGGAGGAGCCAACGGTATTGGCATTATTGATATTGTTGAGAATCGCCTGGTGGGGATGAAATCAAGGGGCGTATACGAAACGCCCGGTGGAACGATTCTTTACCACAGTCACCGTGTCCTCGAATCTATTTGCCTAGATAAAGAAACACAACATTATAAACAGCAAGTAGCTCTGAAGTTTGCCGATATTGTGTACAACGGTACTTGGTATACACCTCTTAGAGAAGCCCTCTCTGCCTTTGTCGATGAAACACAAAAAACGGTAACGGGGGAAGTCAAGCTGAAGCTTTATAAAGGCAATATCATCAATGCAGGTGTCACATCTCCCTACTCACTCTATAGTGAAGAATTCGCATCCTTTGGTGAAGATCAAGTATACAATCAGCAGGATGCGGAATGTTTTTTCTACTTATTT
>CAYJGI010000149.1:0-1915 GCA_964369705.1 uncultured bacterium | reverse complement strand
ACCAATAGAATCTTAACCCATCCCATATAGAATGGAGGCCACCAATCATGGCAAAAATGTGGACAGGCCGTTTTAAAAAAGAAATCGATATGTCAGTCAACGACTTTAACTCTTCGATATCCTTTGATTGTGTCATGTACCGCCAAGATATTATGGGGAGCATAGCCCATGCAACGATGCTCGGTGCTTGTAATATCATTGAGCAAAGGGAGGCAGATACCATCATTGAAGGGTTAAAAGGCATTTTATCGGACCTCGAAAACGGCACAATTCGCTTTAATATGACCAGTGAAGATATTCATATGTTCATTGAAGAAGAATTGACCAAAAGACTTGGCGAAACAGGCAAAAGATTACATACTGCAAGAAGCCGTAATGATCAAGTCGCCCTTGATATCAGAATGTATTTAAAGGATGAAATTAAAGAACTAAAATCGATGCTTATTGATATGATCAACGTTCTTTGTCAATTATCTGAAGAAAACCTCGCCACCGTTATGCCGGGGTATACCCATCTACAGAGGGCGCAGCCGATTACCTTTGCCCATCACTTGATGGCGTATACAGAGATGTTCTTACGGGACATGGGAAGGCTCGACGATACCTATAAGCGTACCGACGTGATGCCCCTTGGAAGCGGTGCTTTAGCCTCCACGACTTACCCCATTGATCGCATGTATACCACAGACTTGCTGGGGTTTGAAAAACCCACCGCCAATAGCCTGGACGGTGTTTCCGATCGAGATTTTTGTATTGAGCTCCTGAATGGGTTGGCCATTATCATGATGCACTTATCAAGGCTTTCCGAAGAGATTATTCTTTGGTGCTCATGGGAGTTTAAGTTTATTGAGCTTGATGATAGCTACGCCACAGGATCCAGCATCATGCCCCAGAAGAAGAATCCCGATGTGGCAGAGCTCGTCCGTGGTAAAGCAGGACGCACCATAGGCAATCTCACAACCCTACTCACTGTCTTAAAAGGGCTGCCCTTAGCATATAATAAAGACATGCAAGAAGATAAAGAAGCAGTCTTTGATAGCGTGAATACGGTGAAGCTATGCTTGCCTGTTTTTACTGAGATGATGAAGACGATGACCGTAAACAAAAAAAACATGGCCAATGCGGCAGCAAGAGGCTTTATTAATGCCACCGATTGCGCCGATTATTTAGTCAAAAAAGGCATGGCATTTCGTGATGCTTACAAGATTACAGGTGAACTGGTGGCAATGTGTATCGAACAAGATACGGTATTAGAAGACTTGCCTTTGGCGCTCTTTCAAAAGCATACCGAATTATTTGATGAAGATATATTCTCAGCCATTGAGCTTGAGACTTGCGTTTCTATGCGAAATGTACTGGGAGGACCCTCTCCAGAGGCCGTGTCACACCATATCCATTGTGTAAAGAAGCAACTGGAAGCAATGCAAAAAGACGTATAATCTTTTAAAATCCCTTTTTCTTATGAAAAGGGATTTTATTTTTTTTGTTCAGAATGTTCAAAAACACTTGTAATCAAGGTATATCAATAATAGAATAGAACTATATACTTATGCATTATTTTGATTGGGAGGGAAAAAATGAAAAAAAACAGTTTAAAAGAGTTATTGAGTTACAAATTCGATAACTTAATGGCAAAGGGTGCCATTTCATTAGTTGGAGTGCTTTTTTTAGCCACTGCTTTAGTCATTGTTTTTGCCGGTATTATTCTTGCCATTATTAGTAGAGGCGGAACATCCATTGGGAGCAATATTTGGGCCAGTATCATGCACATCATTGATGCAGGTACGATTACAGCTGCCGATACCAGTAATGTTGGATTTATTGCCATTATGGTGATTGTCACCCTATGTGGTATCTTTGTGACCAGTATTTTAATTGGTATTATTACCACCGGTTTTGAAGAAAAACTGTACAA
>CAYJGI010000148.1:638-3203 GCA_964369705.1 uncultured bacterium | reverse complement strand
GACTTCCAAGGGCACCATCTACAAAGAACTTTAATCCACCAATCTTAAGATCAAAACTGCCAAAATGGGAACAAATCCCCATGGCCTTGAGCTTCTCTAAATCTTCAAAAAGGGGATTCACAACGATGCGAAGGCTTTTTTCCTTCGTTCTTTTTCTTTTTTGCATGAGTTGTAAAAGAATGGGGGTAGTGATTCCATCTTCCATCGTGTGGACTGCGGTGAATCCCGCTTCATAGGCTTTATCAATACCTTTGTTAAGGGCTTTTTCTATCACATCAATAGGCGGTTTTGACACTTTGTCGGCCACCATGTAGCGGGCATTTTCAAGGAGAATTCCGGTGAGTTTTCCATCTTTTTGACAGATCTCGCCCCCTTCGGGATTCTTGGTCTCTTCAGTAATTCCACTGAGTGAAAGAGCTAAGCTATTGGCCCATCCCGTATGAAAATCTTTACTGATAAAGTAGACCGGGTGGTGGGGCGCCCCTTCATCGAGAATATCTTTGGTGGGAAATTCTCCCCCTAAGTTTTCTTTTTCCCAGCCGTTCCCCAAAATCCACTGCCCTTTTGGTAGCGTCTTCGCTTTTTCTTGAAGGCGTTTTTTAATTTCTTCTTTATCTGTGACACCCTGTAGGTTGATATGGTCAAGGCTTAAGCTATAGCGAATAAAATGGGTATGACAATCGGTCATCCCCGGTAAGACAACTTGTCCTCTCAGATCGATGACTCGATCATAATCGCCATCCTTAAAGTCATCTCCATTCCCAAGACCATTAATGGTATCACCATGGATCAGCATACAGGAAAAAACTTCGTTTTCATTTTCCATGGTGTGGATTTTGCCATTATATAGTAAAGTCTTCATGTTAAGACTCCTCTCTCTTTTTGATTTCTTCTCTAATTTGATCTGCGATTTGTTCGATCTTACGAAAACGGTGATTAACGCCACTTCTACTGATATTGCCCAGCATGATGGCAATTTCGCTTAATGATTCTTCCGGATATTCCAGGCGAATTTCAGCGATTTCTTTCAGTTTTTCCGGGAGGCTTTTGAGACCCCTCTTTTCTTCTATGAGGCGAATATTCTCTAATTGTTTTTCTGCTGCATCGATGGTTTTATTGGTGTTGGCTTCATCACAATTCATGACTCGCTGCACATTATTACGTATTTCTTTTACGATTCTTGTTTCTTCAAAATGAAGCACAGCACTATGGGCACCTATCACGATCAAAAAATGGGAAATGCTCTCCGCATCTTTCATGTAGACAACCCATTGGTTTTTCCGCATGGTTCTTTTGGCGTGAATATCATATGGTTTTAGTAATTCTATCATGTAATCGGCATAGGCTTCTTCACTGAAAGTCATTTCTAAGTGGTATGCTTTTTGAGGATCTGTAACAGATCCCGAAATCGCAAAAGAAGCCATCAGATAAGCTCTTCTGCAACAATCCTTCTTAAAAATGGGATAGCTTAAGTCAGCGTAATTCTCTCCTGCGCCATTAAAGAGACCTAAGTCTTGTAAGATATGAGATATTTTTTCGTTCTCCGTTAGTTCTAAGAAATAGCGATTATTCTTCTTGAGCGTATTCCTTTTTGCTACCATGATTTGGGGAGAGATTCCGTAAAGCTGTTTTAAGTATAAAAACAGCTTACGAATAATACTTCCGTTATCGGTAGAAATACGGACCATATTGCCTCCTAATCCGTGGCCTAAGAAGATACTTCCACTGACCTTCATAATGGCAGCAATAAAGGATTTTTGGCAGCAAGGTTTTTTTAGTTCTTGAGATATGATTTGATTTTTTGCGGTGGTTGAAAATGACATATTCAAAACCTCACTATGATTATAAGATGGAGGGCCAAGAAGTTGCCTCACTTCTTTTTTCTTTTAATCTCTTTTTAAGTTCTTCATCGCTGGGGATAGAGGGGCCATCATTGATTTTTTCTGCGACTATATTAATGTAATCATCCAATCGTGCTTCGAATGATTTAATAGGCAGTGTCTCTACATCACTGTCGATTTCTTCTAATAATTGTTCTAAGGTGTCTTTTGTTTTACTCATGGGAATCTCCTCTCTATTTTCCTATATATTCCATCAAGACCTGTGATAAATCTTTCGGATCATGCTGTGCTAAGCCGTCTACCATTTTAAAGTCGTGATAAACAACTTGAAAGGTTTCTTTGCTTCTTTGTTTGATGTTCGGTTGTACCACCACATCACCCCGTAAGGTATAACTTTCTAATACGTCTTCCTCTGGCGTTGCGGTATTGATAATGACTGCATCTAAATAATGACCTAAATATTTTTCGATTTCTTTGATATGATCATCGGCATCAAAACCCGTCGTTTCGCCTTTTTGTGTCATGATATTGGTAACGTAGATGATCTCAGCTTCAGTATTCTTTAGTGCCTCTCCAATATCATCGATAAGGAGATTGGGAATAATACTGGTGAAAAGACTCCCCGGCCCGAGAATCACTGCATCGGCATCTATAATGGCTTCGATGGCTCCTTGAGGTGCTTTGGCTTTTTTTTCTTTGAGTCTTATTTCTTTAATGGCTCTCC
>CAYJGI010000148.1:331-628 GCA_964369705.1 uncultured bacterium | reverse complement strand
ACTTCGTGCATTTCTTGTATGGCATTTTCAAAACTTCCCGTGATCTCCGTCATGGCAAGGATGAATAAATTGCCAAAATTATGGTCTTTTAATTCTCCCGTCGTAAATCGATGTTGCAGTAATTGCCCCATCTTAGATTCAGTATTGGCTAAGGCCCAAAGACAGTGGCGAATATCTCCCGGTGGTGCAATACCAAAGGTATCACGAATCCTTCCGCTACTTCCACCATCATCGCTGACGGCTACTATAGCCGTGAGATTGGACGTATACTCCTTCAATCCCCTAAGGAGGATCGAA
>CAYJGI010000148.1:0-271 GCA_964369705.1 uncultured bacterium | reverse complement strand
TGCCCCCTCCTATGACGGCGATTTTGGGGCCTTTTCGTAGGATCCGAGTCTTTGTAATCTCGTCTACCAGTTTTTCTGTGGGACTAAGTGGCGTGACGATGGAGCGTACCGCATAAATCATACCAAAATAAAGCAATAGCAGTCCAATCAGCACCCACAAAACGCCGAGGCCTTTAATCCATTGCAATCCTATGGCGTTTTCTAATATTCTTTCGATGTCCCTTGCCACGCTGTTAAAGGGATTACCATCCATCAGCAAAAACCAAAATCC
>CAYJGI010000147.1:2734-3224 GCA_964369705.1 uncultured bacterium | reverse complement strand
GGGCGTTTTTCATCTTGCCTTTGGCACTACCGGGGTGGATGCTTTTGCCTTTTACTGTGACTTTAGCCGATGCGGCATTAAAGTTTTCATAGGTGATTTGACCCACTTCACCACCGTCAACGGTATAAGCATACGTTGCACCAAATCCTGCTACATCGAAGAGGTCGGCACCACGGCCGATTTCTTCATCGGGGGTAAAACCGATTTTGATGGTACCATGGGGGATGGTAGGATTCTTTAGAAGAATTTCTGCCATGGTGAGGATTTCGGCAATGCCTGCCTTATTATCGCCCCCTAATAATGTCGTACCATCGGTGGTGATAATGGTATGGCCCATCTCCTTTAATAAAGAAGGGAACTCCTTCGGCGATAGGACGATGTTCTGTGCTTCATTTAGGATGAGATCTCTACCGTCGTAGTTTTCGTGAAGCTTTGGTTTTACGTCTTTACCGCTCAGCTCTGTTGCCGTATCCATATGGGCAATCAGACC
>CAYJGI010000147.1:0-2700 GCA_964369705.1 uncultured bacterium | reverse complement strand
TTTATCCACATTGGAAGGAATGGTGCCGTATACGTAGCCATGCTCATCACGATAAGCATCGTCAATGCCCATGGATCTCATCTCTTCTACTAAGGCATCGGCAAAAACCAACTGCCCTGCAGTACTTGGACAAGTGGGGATACTGCCGTTTGATTGTGTATCAAAAGTAACGTATTTCAAAAAACGCTCTGTAGCTGTCATTGGTGTAAATCTCCTTTACTTTTTAATGGCTTTATTATACTATAGTAGAGAACGAAATGAAAGGTGGTTTTTGTATGGAACAAGCAAAAGTACAAAGGGCTGAAGCTCTTTTTAGCGAAGGATATAACTGTGCCCAAGCGGTGATTGGCGCTTTTTGTGAAGACTATGGGCTCAGCGAAGAGATGGCCCTCAAAATGGCGGCCAGTTTTGGCGGTGGCATGGGCGGTATGCGAGAAGTATGCGGTGCCGTGACGGGGATGTTCATGGTGGTAGGCCTTATGGAAGGCTATGCCGACTCCTCTAACAGTGAAGAAAAAAAAGCCCACTATCAGCGTGTCAAAGATTTTGCAGCGGAGTTTAAGAGCCGTGGCTATGACAGTATTATCTGTCGCGAATTATTAGAACTAAATCGTACGGTGAATACTTTAGAAGAGCAAAAAGAAGAAGAACAGCAAGTCAAATCAAAGAAGAAAACGTGCAAAGATTTAGTCAGAAACTGCGCCGAAATCCTCGCTCAATACGAAACACAAAAATAATCATAAAGCCCTGCTTGCAGGGCTTTTTCTTATGTCCTCACAGCACCTTTATACCATAGTCACAAAAGCGGACATACAATCATATACTATCCCATGACATCAAAAAAACAAAAGATTCCGATTTTTTTGATGTTTGATGAAACTTATTTTAATCAAATTTGATTAGATCATATTACGGAGATGATACAATGAGTTCTTTATTCTTTAATAATAGTAGTAGCTGCGGATGCGGCTCTTGTTGCAACAATAACAGTAGCTCTTTTGGGATTTTAGATTTTTTAGGCGTTATTTTCTTATTAATATTACTCTTTGGTGGCGGTCCCTTTAGTGCCACTGCCACTCAGGCATAATCATATTTTATAGGAGACGAAATCATGAATACAACAACTTGTGGATACTACCCCACCTGCACCAATACTTGCGGCTGTCAATGTGATAATAATAGTTCTTTTGGTATTTTAGATATTTTAGGTATTATCTTTATACTGGCACTACTTTTTGGCGGCGGCCCTGTAAATGTAGCAACAACACAGGCGTAGCAATAACCTTTTTTTGGAGATGAAATCATGAATACAACAACTTGCGGATACTACCCCACCTGCATCAATACTTGCGGTTGCCAATGCGATAACAATAGTTCTTTTGGAATTTTGGATTTTTTAGGCGCTATCTTCTTATTAATATTGCTCTTTGGCGGCGGCCCTTTGAATTTAACAACAACACAGGCATAATCATACTTTATTGGAGACGATATAATGAATACGACTAACTGTGGCTTTACCTCAACTTGTGGATACAATTGTCCTTGTCAATGTGATAATAATAGCTCTTTCGGTATTTTAGATATATTAGGTGTCATCTATTTGCTTCAGCTTCTATTCCCACAACCGGAACTCAATACAGAAGGCGAAGGCGGCACACCGGTGACCACAGGACTCTTTAGCTCTATGATGCCTTTACTTGGCCTCTTTGGCGGTGGATTATCCGGTATCAGCGGATTATCCGGTATCAGCGGACTATCCGGTATCAGCGGACTATCCGGTCTCAGCGGACTATCCGGCCTCAGCGGCTTATCCGGCCTCAGCGGACTATCCGGCCTTACCGGCTTATCCGGTATCAGCGGACTATCTGGCCTTACCGGCTTAAGACTTCCCTTTTTAACGCAGAATACGGCGACGAGCCAGCCTGTCCCTCAGCCTATTCAACTTCCTACGATTACGATGAACGTGTAAGCGATTTTATTGAAATACAAAACCATAAGAAAACGATGCAAAGACCGAGCAAATTTATTTGTTCGGTTTTTGTTTTATGTGTAAAAATTATTTTTATAATATTATAAAAAAATAGTTGGGAAATTTTTGAAAAGTATATTCTAATACATCATAAAATAAGGTAACATATGGGTGTAGTTATTTATTATTTATAATCAAAGGAGATCATCATGAAAGTAATCGATTTTAGAACCAGACCCCCTTATAAGAGCTTTACGACGACGAAGCTTTTTCCAAAAAGGCAAGACTGGCCGGACGCCCCAACCACAGGTCCTGAGAACATCAACCACGGTAACTTGCAATCGGCAGAAAAAGTAGATTTTGACCTCTACATGGGTGAATTAGACGATGCCGGTATTGACATTGGTGTCGTACATGGTAGACAAAGCCAAGAGTATGGCTGGGTGAATAATGATGATATTGTTGATCTAGTACAGAAGTATCCCGATCGTTTTATTGGTTTTGCCGGTGTATCCATGGAAAATACGGAAACGGCCATTAAAGAGATTGATAAATACGTCAAAGAGTATGGTTTTAAAGGAATTGCTTTAGAGCCGGGCTGGGAAGTGCCTTCTCGCCACGTCGATGACGAAAGAAACGACGAAATCTACGCCCACATCAATGATTTAGGCGTCGTATGCTCCATCACATCCAGTATTTACTTAGGCCCTGATATGGAGTACTCCCATCCA
>CAYJGI010000146.1:0-3337 GCA_964369705.1 uncultured bacterium | reverse complement strand
AGGCAATAAGGGCTACGTGCCTTTAGCCGGTCCTGCTAATAAGCAGGGTAGAATTGCCGCCGATAATATCTGTGGTATTGAGAGCGAATACAAGAACACCCAAGGCAGTGCCGTCCTTAAAGTATTCGATATGACAGTAGCCAGCACAGGTCTCACAGAAACCGCTTGTAAAAGAGCAGAACTTAATTATGACAAAATCTATTTACATACAGAATCCCACGCCAGATATTACCCAGGTGGCCAAGAGATGCTGATTAAAGCCCTCTACGAAGTCCCAAGCGGTAGAATCTTAGGGGCACAGATTGTCGGTTATGAAGGCGTAGATAAGCGTGTGGATGTACTGGCAACGGCTATTAGAGCTAAGATGACTTATAAAGATCTTACGGAGCTTGAACTCTGCTATGCACCACCATACAGCACCGCAAAAGATCCTGTTAATTTCATCGGTTACGTCATTGAGAATATCCTCACCAATAAAGTCAGAATGTATCAGTGGGATGAAGTAGATCAATTACCAAAAGATGGTAGCGTCCAATTATTAGACCTACGCCCTGCCGATGAATATGAAGAGAGTCACATCGATGGTTTTGTAAGTATTCCACTACCAGAGCTTCGTAGCAAGATGGATACTTTAGATAAAAACAAAAAAGTATACCTGGTTTGTCGTATGGGTCTTACCAGCTATAATGGCTACAGAATCCTTACAGCCAATGGTTTTGACTGTTACAATCTCACCGGTGGATATAGAATCTATAGAGCAATTACAAAACACGAAAGCGTTAACAACTGCGATTGTTATTCTAAATTATAAGAGGAGAAATGACTAAAATGAGTGAAAAAAAACTAACAATTGAAGAAATCAAAGCGGTCAAAAGTGTCGGATTTTTACATAACCGTGGTACAACCATGTTCTCCGGTCGTATCATTACAGAAAACGGATACATTACAGCAGAACAAAATCAAGTGATTGCTGAAGCTGCGCAAAAATACGGTGATGGTCGTGTAGCCCTAACTTCTCGCCTCACTTTCGAGATTCCCGGAATTGAGTATGATAACATCGAAGCTTTCCGCGAATATATTGGCAAAGCCAACTTAGTGACCGGCGGTACCGGTAGCCGTGTTCGTCCTATTGTAGGATGTAAGGGCACTACTTGCGTATTTGGTCTTTATGATACGGCAGCCGTTACGGCAGAAGTTCATGAGCGTTTTTATGTAGGTTATTATGATGTGGTACTTCCCCATAAGTTCAAAATCGGTTTAGGTAGCTGCCCTAATAACTGCATTAAGCCTGACCTTAACGATGTTGGTGTTGTAGGTCAAAGAGTGGTAAAAGTAGAACTGGATAAATGCCAAGGATGTCCAACGCCATGTACCGTTGTTGAATCATGTCCAGTGGCCGGCGTCGTGGAGCAAAGTGATGACAAGATGGAATTCCACGCAGAAAACTGCAACAATTGCGGTCGCTGCATCTCCAAATGTCCCTTTGGCGTCATCGAAGAATTCGAAGACAAGTACAAAGTATACGTTGGCGGTAAGTGGGGCAAGCAAGCCCGTCCCGGTTCACCTCTTACAAAGTTATTCAATGAAGAAGAAATGCTCAATGTGATTGAGAAATCAATCCTCCTCTTTAAGAAAGACGGAATCTCCGGTGAGCGCTTTGGCGAGACCGTCGATCGTCTCGGTATCCAAAGAGTAGAAAAAATGCTCGTCAGCGACAACCTCTTAAAGAACAAAGAAGATATTCTCCTCATCGAGACTGTAGCAGGCGCACATTGCTAAAATAAATAATAATCAAAAAGCCCTTTTCTTAAGAAAAGGGCTTTTTTTGTTTTATCAATAAAAGAAGGTTAACTCACCATCTTTTATGCAATTTCTTCCTCTGTAATGATGGTATAACTAAGACCCAAGTTTTCTTCATATTGAGCAAAATCACTATCAGTTAAGGGGCTTGCCATGGATAAAGGCACACTTGTTATGAGGGTATAACTACCATCTTCTTCTGCCTGTACAATGTATTCCACGTTTTGCATGTGCCAGATATTTCTCGTATCCACATCATAGCCAAATCCCGTCTCGGAGAATCCTTTAAAAAACACGGAGCCTCTTACACGGTAAAAACCCTCGGAATCCATGTAGAGTAAAGTGGAGTCAGTATAAAAATCACCAAACATCACTTGCTCGCTGTCCTCGTAGTAGGCAACCACAAGATCTGTTCCACGATCACTATCCTCGCCTCCATAGTAAGCATTAATAGCTTCTTCTAAGTTGGTCAAATCACGATAATCGATGTTCACAAGCAGTCGGCTGTAATCCGCTGCATACGCCAAAATCTCTGCTATTTTATCTTCCGATAAGTAGCGTACCGTTTCTGCATTCGTTAAGACCCTTTGGTTATTTTCTACTGCAAGTTGATTTAGTGGAAAAGCATAAATATGAGGATCTAAGGAACTGTCCTTACTGCCAAAGAAGCCATCTTCTACGATGGAAGCATAACGAAAATCATCTAGGGTTACTTGAAGCCCCGACAAATCGACACTGACATCCATTGCCCCTTGATCACTTCCCTCATCAAAAACCATCGCCGTTAGGTCTAAGCTTTTGATATAGTTTTCGTCCATTCCGTTAATATAATGGGGCGTATCATCTCCACCGCCGCTACAAGCTGTAAAAATTAGCATAAAAAACAGTAAAACTGTCAAGACTTTTTTCATATAGAACTCCTCTCTAATCATATCAAAACCATTATACTAAATGTGATACAGAACTTCAACCAAATAAAAAAAGGTGCCTTCACGGCACCTTTAGATTACTTCATGTAAGGCATAAAGTCTTTGAGGTTGCTTTTTAATACTTCGGGGATGTCAAGTCCGTAGGGACATCGTGTTTTGCAATCTCCGCAATGGATACAGTCATCAACCTTTTTCATTTTTTCGACCCATTCAGGGGTGGTGTAATTCACGATGGGCGCCCGCTTCAAGAAGAGGCTCATCCGTGCACAGCTATTGATTTCAATGCCCGCTGGACATGGCAGGCAATAACCGCATCCACGGCAAAAATTATGGCCAAGCTCTTCTTTATCCTTTTGGATAATGGCTTTCATCTCATCATCCATAAGGGGAGGATTCTTCTCCAGTGCCAAGAATTCTTCCAATTCGTGGAGGTATTGTACGCCCCAAATCGGCACGACATCATCCCGCTCCGCCATAAAAGCATAAGCCACATCGGCCCTTGTTACAAGCCCGCCACTTAAGGCTTTCATTGCGACGAAGATGATTCCACGCTCTTTGCATAGATTGACAATATCTAATTCTTCTTTGCCTGTAATATCATTAAAAGG